>DASWSH010000027.1:0-3614 GCA_036402735.1 Solirubrobacteraceae bacterium
CCAGCAGCGCCACCTCGGAGCCGATGAACAGCGCGGAGTGCAGCCCGAGCGTACGTCCCAGCAGCGCCGTGGACACCGCCAGCACGCCCAGCCACACGAGCGTGCGCATGCGCAGCCGCCGCACCGTGGCGCGCGCGTACTGGCCGGCCGTGCGTGCGGCCGGGTTCGAGTCGATCGCGTTCATCGTCCTCCTTGGTTGTGGTCTCCACGGTGTTCATCGGCCCCGGCGGCGCTACTCCTTGAGTGGATTGCAACCGCTTTTTCTCAAGCAGCCCGTGGCGCAAGTCGAATCCCTGGGCACAGCCTCCGACCCTCTCGCCCGAAGCAAAGCCCCCCGAACATGTCCCGACTCGCCGAGACCGCCCACCCTCCCGACATCAGCCTGCTGCTGCGCGTGCACGGCGAGCAGCGCTGGCTCGTCGGCAGCGTGATCCCCCTGATCAGGCAGCTCGAGCAGCTCGGCGAGCTCGCCGAGCACGAGGTCGGACCGGCCCTCTCCTACCTCGAAGTGATGTGGCTGGAAGCCGGTCTGCGCGCCGCCCAGACCGATGCTGCGCGCGCCGAACTCGACGCCGACGAGGCGCTCGGCGCGCATCACCTGGCGGAGCGGGCGCGCCGCTATCACTCCGCCGTGCGCCGCCTGCGCGAAGTGGTCGACCGGCGAGTGCGTCGCGTGACGCAGCCGTTCGACGAGGAGCCCGCGCAGGAGCGCGCGGCTTCCTGAAGCGCCGCGCGGCGCGGGCGATCGCATACGCTGCCGCGCGTGCCGCCGCGCTTCGACCTGCAATCGCACTCGACCTACTCCGATGGCGTGCTGCCGCCGGCGGAGGTCGTGCAGCGCGCCGCACAGGCCGGCGTGGAGCTGCTCGCGCTCTCCGACCACGACACGATCGGCGGCGTCGCCGAGGCGCTCGAGGCGGGCGCGCAAAACGGCGTGGAGGTCGTGCCCGCAGTCGAGATCTCGGCGGTCGACGACGGCGCGCAGACCGTGCGCGAACTGCACATCCTCGGCTACCGCATCGATCACACCGGCCCGCCGATGACGGAGCGCCTCGAGGAGTTCCTGGCGGACCGCGAGCGGCGCACGCTGCGCATGCGTGACGCGCTGCGCGAGGTCGGCTTCGAGCTGGACGAGCAGGAGATCGAGCAGCGCATCGCGGCCGGCAGGCCGATCGGCCGCCCCCACCTGGCCGGCGCCGTGCTGCGCGCGCCCGCGAACGCGCAGCGCCTGCAGCAGGAGGGCATCGACGACATCGGCTCGCTGATCCGCGGTTACCTGATCGAGGGCCGCCCCGCCTTCCGCCTGCGCGAGACGCCGACGGTCGCGCAGGCCGTCGCGGCGATCCACGCCGCCGGTGGCGTGGCCGTGTGGGCGCATCCCTTCTGGGACATCGCCGAGCAGCCCGAGGTGATCGAAACCCTCGAGCGCTTCCACGCGCTCGGCATCGACGGCGTCGAGGCCTTCTACATCACGCACGAGCGCGCGCAGACGGAGCTGCTCGCCGCGCGCGCCGCCGAGCTGGGCCTGCTCACGACCGGCTCCGCTGACTTCCACGGCCCCGAGAACCGCCAGTTCCACAGCTTCATGGCCTTCGACACGTTCGGCATCGAGCCGAACCTCGGCCCGATCGCCTCAGGCAGCTAGCGCGTCCAGCGCGGCGATGCGGTAGGCCATCGCCTCCAGCGCAAGCTCCTCGGAGACGTTCAGTGTGAGGCTCAGCCGCGTCGCGCCGACGAGCTCGATCGCCCTGCCCAGAGCGCTCGCGTCGGCGCCCTGCGCGTCCGCCTCGATCTGCGCGCGCCGGTCCAGCGCATGCACCAGCTCGCCGGCGCCGGCGCTCGCGCACAGCAGGTCGCGCAGCCACAGCTCGCTCAGCCGCAGGCCGAGGTCGATTGTCTGGGTGCGCGCGCGGCGCTCCACGCGGCGTCGCGCCTCGAGGCCTTCGCGCTCGTGGCGTTTGCGCTCCTTCGCGGGCAGCAGCTCTAGCTCCGTTGCGGTGCGCTCGCCGGCGCGCTCTCCCGCCGCCGCGCCGGCCGTGCGACCCGCCTCCAGCAGCGCCAGCCAAGGCCGCGCGGCGGTCGCTCCCGACAGCGCGCTCGCCGCGAGCGTCTCGGCGCCCGCGCGCAGCGCCGCTCCTTCCGGGGAGGCGAGCCGCGCCGCCAGCGCGCCGTCGCCCAGCGCGAGCCGCGCGCATGCCGCGGCCGTGCCCGCCTCGACGCCGTCCTGCTCGAGTCCCTGCGCGATCTGCTCGGGCGCCAGCGGGTCGAAGCGCACCGGCTGGCAGCGCGAGACGATCGTCGCCATCACGTCCTCGCGGCGATCGCTCACGAGCACCAGGTGCGCGAACGCGGGCGGCTCCTCGAGCGTCTTCAGCAGGCGGTTCGCGGCCTGGTCGTTCATCGTCTCCACCGCCTCGATCACGAACACGCGGCGGCTCGACTCGAACGGCGTGCGCGTGGCCGCCGCGACGACCGCCTCCTCGATGTCGCCGACCAGCATTTCCGCAGCGCCCGACGGCCTCACCCAGGTCAGGTCCGGGTGGCTGTCGCGCTGCACGCGCTCGGACACCGTCGCCGCGTTCGCCGCCCCCTCGCTCAGCAGCGCGGCGGCGAACGCGCGCGCGGCCTCGCGCTTGCCGGTGCCGGGCGGCCCGTGGAACAGGTACGCGTGCGAGGGCCTGCCGCCGGGCTCGACCGCCGGGCCGAGCACCGCCCGTGCGTGCGCGTGGCGCTCGATACCGGCGAGTGGCATGGCAGCATGCTAGTCGTGGCGGGCAGCCTCATTACGATCGAGGGAATAGACGGGGCGGGAAAGAGCACGCTCGCGCAGAGCCTCCTCGCCGCGCTCGCGCAGCGCGGTCAGCAAGCGGAGCTGTTCCGCGAGCCCGGTGGGACGGAGGTCGCCGAGCGGATCCGCGCGCTCGTGATGGACCCGAGCCTGCAAGTTGCGCCACGCGCGGAGGCGCTGCTGTATGCGGCGGCGCGGGCGCAGCTCGTGCAGGAGGTGCTCGAGCCGCGCCTGCGCGCGGGCGCGACACTCGTGCTGGACCGCTTCGTGGACTCCTCGCTCGCCTACCAGGGCGCAGCGCGGGGCCTCGGCGTCGAGCAGGTGCGCCTGCTGAACTCCTTCGCGGTCGGCGCGCTGCAGCCCGACCGCACGCTGCTGCTCACGCTGCCGCCGCAGCTCGCGCGCGAGCGCAAGCGCGCGGCCGGCGCCACAGCGGACCGCCTGGAGCGCGAGGAGGAGACGTTCTTCGCCGCCGTCGCCGCCGCCTACGAGCAGCTGGCCGCGCAGGAGCCGCAGCGCATCCGCACGATCGACGGCTCCCAGCCGCCCGAGCAGGTGCTGCGCGACGCGCTCGCCGCGATCGATGATCTGCTCGGGCGCGGGGACCGCGCCGACTAGCATTGGCGCGAGCTATGAGCAGCCGCCGAGCCAATCCGTCGCGGCGAGCCGCGCCCGGCCTCTGCGCAGCGCTCGCCTCGGCGCTCGCACTCGCCGTAGCGCCCGCGCTCGCGTCGGCCCACGCCGCCGTCACGAGCGCGAATCCGGCCGGGCACACCGCGACCGCGCCGGCTACGCCCAGCGGCGGGCATGCTGCCGCACAGGCGGC
>DASWSH010000028.1:0-14795 GCA_036402735.1 Solirubrobacteraceae bacterium
GCTTCAGTGGCCGCAACCGCGAGCGTGCCTCGCGCTCCACGTCCAGCGCCCGGGCGAGGTTCGCCTGCGTGCGGTCGAGCTTCAGCTGAGCGCGGCGGCGCCGCTTGCGGTGCTTGCCGAGCCCGGCAGCCTCCTCGATCAGCAGCCGGCGGTCGCGCGGCTTCGAGGTCACGATCGACTCCACACGGCCCTGCGAGATCACCGAGTGCGTCTCCTTGCCCAGTCCGGTGTCGGAGAGCACCTCGATCACGTCCGTCAGCCGGCAGCGGGCGCCGTTCAGGCGGTAGCCGCCCTCGCCGTTGCGCTCCAGCCGGCGCACGATCGAGATCTCGCTGAGCGGCAGCTCGACCGTGCCGTCGGAGTTGTCGAGCACGATCTCCACCTCGGCCGCGCTGCGCGGCTGAACGCCGTGGCCGCCGCCGAAGATCACGTCCTGCATCGACTGCCCGCGGATCGCGAGCGGCGACTGCTCGCCCATCGCCCACAGCACCGCGTCCGTCACGTTCGACTTGCCCGAGCCGTTTGGGCCGACGACCACGCTTACACCCTCGCCGAAGTCAAGGCGAGTGCGCGAAGGGAACGACTTGAAGCCGTCGAGCGTGAGCGACTTCAGTCGCATCGCATCGGGCATGGGGACGGTTTCGCCATCACTCGCTGCCGTACCGCTCCAGCGCCACGCGCGCGGCCTCCTGCTCGGCGTGCTTCTTGCTGCGCCCGCTGCCGCTGCCCACGTCGCGTCCCTCGACACGCGCCGACACCGCATAGACGCGCTCGTGCGGCGGGCCCTCCTCGCTGACGATCTCGTAGCTCACCTCCGCGCCGCGGCGCGCCAGCAGCTCCTGAAGCGCGGACTTGAAGTCGACGGGGTTGCTCAGCGCATCCTCGATCTCCGGCTCGAACGCCTCCACGACGGCCTCCGCCGTGCGCTCGTAGCCGACGTTCAGGTAGCACGCGCCGATCACCGCCTCGATCACCGACGCAAGCACACGCTCCGTCTCGACCAGCGCGGCCGCGCTGCCGCGCACGCCGGCGGGCGCCGCCGCACGCAGCCGCTCGGGCAGCGCAAGCCGCTCCGCGACCGCGCGGCACGACACGCCCGAAACCGCCTGCGCCCTGATCTTCGTGAGCCGTCCCGCGCCGAAGCGCTCCGCCTCCAGCCGCGGGTACAGATGCGCGGTCACCGCCAGCGACAGCACGCTGTCGCCGAGGAACGCCAGGCGCGAATAGGAGTCGCCGCGATGCTCGCTCCAGGAGGCGTGCGTGAAGACCTGGCGGGCGAGATCGTCGGGGAGGTCGTCCAGCAGGTCGGCCAGCAGCATCCGCTTCGTCCTCGCTAGGCAGAGGCATCCACTCGGGGGTGGTTGGCGAGCACGAACTCCACGGCTGCGCCCACGGTGAGGATCTGCGCGGCCTGCTCATCTGACATCTGTACCCCGTAGGTGTCCTCCAGCTCCTGCACGAGCGTGTAGAGGTCGAGCGAGTCAGCCTCCAGGTCCTCCTTGAAGCGGGTCCCATCCGTGACCAGCGCCGGATCGAGATCGAGCTCGTCCGCGAGATGGTCGCGGATCAGCGCGAAGACCTGATCTCGGCTCAGAGACGTCATGGGCGCAGGCTAGCTTCCGGCGCGGACACCGGCGAGCGCTTCAGCGCGCCCGCCTCGGCCAGCGCGGCGTGCGTCTGCCCGACGATGTCCTGCGCCGCCCCCAGCCGCGCGCGCAGGATCGCGCTGGCAAAGCCGGCGCGGCTGAAACGGCCGTGCGGCACGACGCCGAGACGCCGCAACCCCAGCAGGAAGGCGCCGCCGTGCTCCTCCGGGTCGATGCGCTGCCCGAAGGAGCGCAGCGCCGGGCGCATCAGCAGCCCGCCGAGCTTCGCGCGGGTCGAGGAGAGCGCCGCCTCCCGGACCCCGCCGATGATCGCCTGCGAGACGCCCTCCATCAGCTTCAGCGCGACGTTCCCGGTGAACCCGTCGCAGACCACCACGTCGGCGCGGGCGCCCGCGAGGTCGTCGCCCTCGACGTTGCCGACGTACTCGAACGCGGAGAGCCCGCCAGCCGAGCGCTCGCGCAGCTCCGCCCCGGCGGCGACGATCAGCGGGTTCCCGCGCGCATCCTCCTCGCCGTTCGACAGCAGCCCCACGCGCGGGCGCTCGACACCGAGCACGATGCGCACGAGCGCCGCGCCCATGAAGGCGTACTGCACCAGGTGCTCGCGCCGCGCCTCGGCGTTCGCGCCGACGTCCAGCAGCGTCACCGGCCCGCCCGGGACGGGTAGCGGCAGCGCCAGCGCCGGCCGGTAGACGCCGCGTTCGCGCTTGATGTTGAAGACCCCGGCCGCCAGCGCAGCACCGGTGGTGCCGGCGCACACGAACGCATCTGCGCTGCCCTCCGCGACCGCCCGGGTGGCGAGCACGATCGAGGCATCGGGCGTGGTGCGCGCCGCCTTCACGGGATCCTCGGCCTTCGCGATCGAGATCGGCGCGTCCACGACCTCTACGCCCGGCGGCAGCGCGCCGAGCTCCGCTGCCGGGCCGAACAGCAGCACGCGCGCGCCCTGCTCCGCCGCGATCGCCGCGCCCGCCGCGACCTCCGCCGGGCCGAGGTCGGCGCCGTTGCAGTCGACCGCGACGACCGGCTCTGCGCCCGTCCCGCGCCGGCCACCGGACGCGCCGGCCGAGCCCGCGAGGTGGCGCGTCAGCGCCGAGTCGTCCTCAGGCGTGGTCGTGGTCGTGGTCGTGGTCGTGCGCCGCCGGCGTCACGATCTCACGGCCAGCGTAGGTGCCGCACACCGGGCACACGCGGTGCGGGCGGCGCGGGCTGTGGCACTGCGGGCAGCTGTTCAGGCCGGGCGTGCCGATCTTGTGCTGCGCACGCCGCTTGGCGGTGCGGCTGTGCGATTGCTTTTTCTTCGGTACGGCCATGCGGCCAGGAAGGGTAGCAACCGCCCGGCGCACGGCATGAGCGCGGGCGCCGGCGACCCGTGTCGGCGCTACTCCAGGCGCAGCTCGCGCAACTTCGCCCAGCGCGGGTCGGGCGCCTGCTCGTGGCGGTGGTCCGGGCCGGTCTCGTTGAGATCGGCCGCGCACAGCGGGCACAGGCCCGCGCAGTCCTCGCGGCACAGCACCTTCGCGGGCAGCTCCAGCGCGAACGCGTCGCGCGCCCAGGCGGCGATGTCGAGCTCTTCGTCGCGAACGTAGGGGCTCTGCAGCTCCTCGCCTTCGCCGGGCCTGTCCACCTCGCGCGCGTCGACCTCGACCGCCGGCGCCGCGTCCTTCAAGCAGCGCATGCACGGGCCCGACAGCGCGGCGGCGAAGTGCAGGTGCAGCGCGTAGCCGCCGCCGGTCATGCGCGATATGTCCAGCTTCACGGGCACCTCCGCCGGCTCGGCGCCGTAGCGCTCGCCGCCCAGCTCGAGCGTGCCCAGCGGGACCGCGAGCTCGAGCCTGCGCCCCTCGCCCGGGCTGAGGCGCAGCGAGGCGAGGTCGAAGATCGAGGTCTTCTGTGCCATCGACTCCAGGCTAGCGGCGCCCCCGCCCCCGCCCGCCCGCGTACGCGAGGACGCGCCGCCATGCCCGGCCGCGCCAGAAGGCCCGCGCCTCGCCCGCGCCCGCCCGCGCCCACCGCCGCAGCGGCGCGCCTCGCCTCTGCTTGACTGCCCGCGTGCGCAGACCGGCGCGACAGTGGCTCAAGGCGATCGCGGTAGACGTCTCCGCGCTGCGCGCATCGCGCGACCTGCGCCTGCTCGCGGCGGGCAACTTCGTCACCGGGCTCGGCTCCCAGGCGACGCTTGTCGCGCTTCCCTACCAGGTCTACGTGCAGACGCGCTCGCCGCTGCTGACGGGGCTGCTGGGAGCCGTCGAGCTGGGCCCGCTGGTCGCGATGGGGCTCTACGGCGGTGCGCTCGCCGACCGCATGGACCGGCGCAGGCTGCTGCTGCTCGATCAGCTGGCGCTCGTCGTGCTCGCGGGCGCGCTGGCCGCGGGCGCCTTCGCCGGACACCCGCCGCTCGCGCTCCTGTACGTGCTCGCCGCCCTGATGGCGGGCTTCACCGCGATTCAGAACGTCGCGCGCAGCGCGATCATCCCGAACGTCGTCGCGCCGGAGCACCTGCGCGGCGCGCTCGCGCTCAACTTCGGGCTGGCCCACCTGACGATGGTGCTCGGCCCTTCGCTCGGCGGCGCGGTGATCGCGCTCGCGGGCCTCGGGCCGGCGTACCTGATCGACGCGCTCAGCTGCTTCGGGATGGTCGGCGCGGTGCTCGCGCTCGCGCCCCAGCCGCCGCACGGCGACCAGCTCGCCGGCGGCATCCGCGGTGCGATCCTCGACGGGCTGCGCTTCGTCCGCGGCAAGCGCGCGCTGCTCGGCTCGTTCGGCATCGACCTCGCCGCGATGACGTTCGGGATGCCCCGCACGCTGTTCCCGGTCCTCTCGCTGACCGTCTACCACACCGGTGCCGCCGGCACCGGCGCGCTGTTCGCCGCTGTGTCGGCGGGCGAGACGATCGCGGCGCTGACCACCGGCTGGCTGGGACGCGCCCGCTACCTCGGCCGGATCGTGATCTGGGCGGTGCTGAGCTGGGGCGCGGCGATCGCGCTGGTCGGCCTCGTCAGCACGCTGTGGGCGGCGATCGCGCTGCTGGCGCTCGCGGGAGCCGCCGACAGCGTCAGCTCGGTGTGCCGCACGACGATCAACCAGACGGTCACGCCGGACGTGATGCGCGGACGCATGTCCTCGGTCTACTCGCTGGTCGTCACGAGCGGTCCGCGCCTCGGCGACATCGAGTCCGGAGCGGTCGCCTCGCTCGCGACGCCGCGCGTCTCGGTGCTGTCGGGCGGCATCGGCTGCATCGTCGCGGCGCTGCTGGTCGTCCGCAGCTTTCCCGAGCTGGCGCGCTACGACGCGGAGCGGCTCGCGCCTACGCCTCAGCCAGCGACCGCTTGAGCACCTTGCCGGTGGCGTTCCGCGGCAGCTCCGTGAGGAACACGATCTCCCGCGGCACCTTGTAGCGCGCCAGGTTGCTCTTCACGTACTCCTTGATCGCCTGCTCGTCCGACGCCGCGCCGTTGCGCAGCACCACGAAGGCCTTCAGCCGCTGGCCGAAGTCCTCGTCGGGCACGCCGATCACGGCCGCCTCTTCGACGTCGTCGTGATCGGCCAGCAGGTCCTCGACCTCGCGCGGAAACACGTTCTCCCCGCCGCTGACGATCATCTCGTCGTCGCGGCCGTCGACGAACAACCGCCCGCTCGCGTCGAAGTGCCCGACGTCGCCCGTCGACATCAGACCGTCGACGATCTGCTTGCCGCCGCCGCCCGTGTAGCCGTCGAACATCATCTCGTTGCCCACGAAGATGCGCCCGCTCTCGCCGCTGGGCACCTCGTGGCCGTGTTCGTCGAGCAGCTTCACGACCGTACCCAGCGGCGGCCGTCCCGCTGTGCCCGGCGCGGCGCGCAGGTCCTCGGGCCCGGCGATCGTGGCCCACGCCACCTCTGTCGAGCCGTACAGGTTGTAGAGAACCTCCCCGAACATGTCCATCGTGCGAGTCGCCAGTCCGCCCGGCAGCGCCGAGCCGCTCAGCGCGATCACCCGCAGCGCCGACAGGTCGTAGCGCCCGATCGTCTCGGGCCCGAGCTCCATGATCCGCTGCAGCATCACCGGCACGAGCGCGAGCACGGTCGCGCGCATCTGCGCGGTCGCCTTCAACGTCTCCTCCGCGTCGAAGCGCCGCCGCAGCACGAGCGTCGACTCCAGCGGCAGCGCCAGCGTGAAATGCGCGAAACCCCACGAGTGGAACATCGGCGCCGCGATCATCGTCGTCTCCCGCGCGCGCAGCGGGATCTTCGAGAACAGCGCCGCCGCCGGCAGGATCGAGTCGGGCTGTTTGCGCGACGCGCCCTTCGGCGTGCCGGTCGTGCCGGAGGTGAGGATCGTGACGCGGCCCTTCTCGGCGGGCGGCTCCACATCGCTCGGATCGCCGCGCGCGATCAGGTCCTCGACCAGCGGATCGCCGTCGCGATCCTTGCGCTCGTCCTCGCACCACGAGACGAACCGCAGCCGCTTCGCCGCGCCCTGCTGCACGAGGTTCGCGAAGTCCTCGTCGTAGATCACCGCCGCCGCCTGCTCGCGCGCCAGCACGTCGGTGATCTGCGGACCGGCGAAAGCCGTGTTCAGGTACAGCGCGGTCGCGCCGAGCTTCGAGCATGCGACGGTCGCGTCGATGAAGCCGCGGTGGTTGCGGCACATGATCGCGACCCCGTCGCCTTCGCCGATGCCGGCCGCCGCGAGCTCGTGCGCGAGCGCGTTGGTGCGGTGGTGCACCTGCTCGAAAGTCAGCGCGCCGCGCTCGTCGGCGAGCGCAAGCCGCTCGGGATGGCGGATCGCGGCGCCGGTGTAGGCCGCGGCCGGCGTCGGCCCGAAGCGCCGCAGCGCGGCCAGCGAGCGGACCGCCTTGTCGGGCCTGGTCGGCGCCACCATGCCGGTGCCCAGCAGCGTCCTGACGATGCTCAGTCGCTCACGTGTGCCATCCAGGTCCACGCGCGGAAGGTACCCCAAGCCGGCCGGACCCAGGCGCCCGTCGGCGGCGCTAGGAGACCTCGGCGGGCTCGTCCTTGCCCTGCAGCCGCTCGCGGCCGCGCTGCACGGCGGCGATGAACTTCGAGAGGTTCACCTCGAGCGTGTTGAGGATCTCGTCCGCGTAGTCCTCCGCGCCGAGCCTGATCTCGCGCTCGCGCGCACGGGCGTCCTCGATGATGTCCTCGGCGGCGCGCTCGGCCTGCTTGGTGACCTCCTCGTCGCCGACCAGCCGCTCCTGGCGCTCGCGCGCATCCTTGATGATCCGCTCGGCCTCCTTCTTGGCCTCCGCGAGCATCTCCTGGCGCTCCTTGACGATCCAGCGCGCCTGCTTGATCTCCTCGGGGATCGTCGCGCGCATCTGGTCGAGGATGTCGTAGATCTCCTCCTTGTCGACGCGCACCTGGTCGGTCAGAGGGACCTGTTTGGCGTTGTGCACCAGGTCGTCGAGCTTGTCTATCAGTACGAGGACATCCATCGATTGCGCACCTCAGAGGGGCATCCCGCCCCGCGTTCGCTTGTCATTTCGTCAGCGCTTCAGCTCTTCCTGCATGCGCCGGGCCACCTCTTCGGGGACGAGATCGTCGATCTTCCCCCCGAAGGTTGCGAGCTCCTTGACGCCGCTGGATGAGAGGAAACTGTACTGCGGGCCGGCCATCAGGTAGACCGACTCGATATCCGGGTTCTGGCGGCGGTTGAGCTGGTTCATCTCCAGCTCGTACTCGAAGTCGGAGATCGCGCGCAGCCCCTTGACGATCGCACGCGCGCCCTGTTCGGCCGCGAAGTCCACGATCAGCGTCGAGAACGGTTGCACGCGTACGTGCTCCAGATCGGCCAGCGCGCGCTCGATGAAGCCCACCCTGTCATCGATGCTGAACAGCGCGTTCGACTTGCGCACCGAGCGGTTGACGACTGCCACGATCACCTCGTCGTACAGCCTCGCGGCGCGACGGATCACGTCCAGGTGGCCGTTGGTGACGGGGTCGTATGTGCCGGGGCAGACGGCGATCGAGTGGTCGTTGCGGTTCATGGGCAGCTGTGGATTGTTATGGAAGTGTCGCCGTAGCGGCGTTCGGTCGATGCGGGCAGGCCCAGGTCGAGCTGCGCGCGCCGGTCGCTCTCGGCGACCACGCGCGCGCCGGGTGCGAGGATCGCGGGCAGCGCCTCCGCCAGCTGCGCTCCCCACTGCTGCGCGAGCCGGTAGGGCGGGTCGATGAAGACGAGATCGTATGTCTCAGCGCCCGCGCGTGCCCTGCGCAGCGCCACGAGCACGTCGACGCGGCGCAGCTCGGCGCGCTCCGGCGCGATGCCGAGAGCGTCGAGGTTGCGGGCCAGCACGCGCGCCGCCGCCGGCTCGCGCTCGACGAACACCGCCCGCGCGGCGCCGCGCGAGAGTGCCTCGATGCCGAGCGCGCCGGATCCTGCGAACAGGTCGAGCACCGTCTCTCCCTGCAGCGGCCCCAGCATCGCGAACAGCGCCTCGCGCACCCGGTCGGATGTCGGGCGCGTGCGCTGCCCCGAGGGCGCCGCCAGCCGCCGTCCTCCGAGCTCTCCCGCGATCACGCGCACGCCGCAAACCGTATTGCGCCGGCGCGGCGCGCCCGGATGTGACGCCGGGACGGGCCGGTCAGCCGGCGATCGGCGCGCGCGCCTCCGCGCCGAAGCGGCGCTCCAGCTCGAGCCCGAGCAGCTCGTGCTCGACGCCCGCCAGCTCGGGGTCGCTCGCATTGATCGCCTCTGCGCGCGCACGTGCGCGCTCGAGCAGCAGCGTGTCCTCGGGCAGCCGTGCGACCTTGAACTGGCCGACGCCCGATTGACGTGTGCCGACCAGCTCGCCCTCGTTGCGCAGCGCCAGGTCGACCTCTGCGAGGTGGAAGCCGTCGCTGTGCTCGACGAGTGCGCGCAGGCGCGCAGACTGAGGCCCGCCCTCCCGGCCGACGAGGAAGCATTCGGCCGCGTGCTCGCCGCGGCCGACGCGGCCGCGCAGCTGGTGCAGCTGGGAGATGCCGAAGCGCTCGGCGTTCTCGACCAGCATCACGGTCGCGTTGGGCACGTCGATGCCGACCTCGATCACCGTCGTGGCGACGAGCACGTGCGCGCACCCGCTGGCGAAGGCCTCCATCGCCTGCTGCTTCTCGCGCGACTTCATGCCCCCATGCAGCAGCTGCAGCTCGTGCCCCGCCAGCTCGCCGCCTCGCAGCCGCTCCAGCTCCGCGGTCGCCGCGCGCAGCGCGACGCGCGCCTCGGCGCCGGCCGCGCCCTCGGCGGCGGGCTCGTCCGCCTCCTCGATCAGCGGGCACACGACGAAGGCCTGGCGGCCGGCGGCCAGCTGCGCGCGCACGCGATCGTAGGCCTCGGCCCGCTCCGCCTCGCCGGTGACCAGGCGCGTGGCGATCGGGCGGCGGCCCGCGGGCAGCTCGCGCAGCACGGTCGTGTCGAGGTCTCCGTAGCGCGCGAGCGCGAGCGTCCGCGGAATCGGCGTGGCGGTCATGTGCAGCGTGTGCGGCGCGCGACCGCGGCCGCCGGCGCCGCCGAGCGCCTCGCGCTGGCGCACGCCGAAGCGGTGCTGCTCGTCGATCACGGCCACCGCCAGCGAGGCGAACGCGAGATCAGGCTCGATCAGCGCATGCGTTCCGACGATCAGCGACAGCTCGCCGCTGGCCAGCTTCGCAAGCGTGTCGGCGCGCCGGCGCGCCGGGGTCGAGCCGGTCAGCAGCGCACAGGCCACCGACTCTCCCCCCAACAGCGACTGCACGGTCACGAAGTGCTGTTCGGCGAGCGTCTCGGTCGGCGCCATCAGCGCAGCCTGGTGGCCGTGCTCGACCGCGCGGAGCATCGCGTGCAGCGCCACCACGGTCTTGCCGCTGCCGACCTCGCCCATCAGCAGCCGCTGCATGGGGCGCTCCTGTGCGAGATCGGCGTCGATCGCGTCGATCGCGCGGCGCTGGTCTGCGGTCGGCTCGAACGGCAGCTCGTGGGCGAGCCAGCGCGCGGTCAGCTCCGGCGTGCCGGCCAGCGCGAGCGCCTCGGCGCCGGCGCGCCGGCGCGCGCGGCGGCGCAGAAACAGCAGCTGGGTGAGCAGCAGCTCCTCGAAGGCGAGCCGCCGCCGTCCGTCCTCGAGGTCCGCGGCCACGCGCGGGAAGTGCATGGCTGCGAGCGCCGCCGCGCGATCGGGCAGCCGCTCGGCCGCGCGCGTCGCGCCGGCCAGGAACTCCGGCACGTCCTGCAGCGCCCCCCGTGCCGCGCGCACCAGCGTCAGAAGCTGCGTGGAGGTGATGCCCTCGGTCGCCGGGTAGTGCGCGACGGCGCCTCTCTCGGCCGATGGCGCCCCAGACGGCACGAGCGCCTCGCTCTCGCCCGCCGGCGCGTGATGGGAGACGCCGAACCGGCCCTTGCCGCTGACCTTGCCGTGCAGCAGCAGGCGTGTGCCGGGCGGGTAGCGCTCGACCAGCCACGGCTGGTTGAAGAAGGTCGCGCGCATCGAGCCTGTCGCGTCGAGCACCACCGCCTCCACGAGCGGGCGCATGCGCCGGCGGCGTACCGGGCGTGCGGCGATGCTGCGCACCTCGACCGCCACCGTCGCCTGCTCGCCCGGCGCCAGGTCGGCGACCGTGCGCGCCTCGCGGCTCGCGCTCGGCAGATGCTCGAGCAGCTCTCCGACCGTGTGCAGCCCGAGCGTCTCGAGCGCCGCCGCGGCGCGCTTGCCCGGCGGCTTCAGTGGCTGCTCGAGCCGTGACGGCCGCGGCAGCCGCAGCGGCGCGGCGAGGAGCTCATGCTGCTCGAGCGGGTCCCGCGAGGCGAAGGCACGGGCGGCGGGGATGCCGGCGCTCACTGCGACGACGGGCGCCGGCCGTGTGATCGCTCGCGCCGGCATCGGGCGGACATCATGATCGCCGCTGCGGTCGAACCGGCTACTCCGCGGCGAGCAGCCACCAGTAAGCCGGCTGGCCGCCGTGACGCAGCTCCAGCTCGATGCCGCCGTTGGCCATCGCGTCGATCTCCTCCAACGCGATCGGCGCCTCCTCGCCGGCCAGCACGCTGATCAGTTCCGGCGCCCCGTGCGTCCCGTTGCCGGCCTTGGGGGTGCCCCCGTCGCCTGCGACCGCGGAACCGTGCGCGAGCGCCACGATCACCGCCTGCAGCGTGGCGCGCGGCTCGCCCCAGGCGAGCACCTCGTCGTCGATGAAGCCGACGGCGTCGCCGACCGCGAAGCGGCCCTGCGCATCGTCGCGCGCCGCCGGCGCGACGGCGCCGGTGCGCACCCGCGCGAGCGCCTCGGTCAGCGCCTGCGCGTTCTCCTCGACCGAGCGCTCCGGCGCGAGCGCAACCGCGGCCGCCAGCCCCGCCTGCTGGCTGGTCGTCGGCAACACCTTCACCTGCTTGTCCGAGAGCCGTGCCGCGTGTTCGGCCGCGAGGATCACGTTCGGGCTGTTCGGCAGCAGCACGAGCTCCTCCGTCGGGATCTCGTGGATCCCCGCGAGCAGGTCGTTCGTCGACGGGTTCAGCGTCGGTCCCCCGTCGATCGTGTGCACGCCGAGCTCGTGGAACAGCTGCGTGAGGCCGCCGCCGCTGACGACGGCCACCGCCGCGCAGCGCGCGCCCTCCGCGCCCGGCGCCAGGCGAAAGCCGTCGCCGTGCTCCTTGCCCGTCTGCTCGCCTCCCAGCCGCTCGTCGCGCTGTGCGACCTGCGCGCGCATGTCTGCGACGTCGAGCCGCGACACCTCGCCGTGGCCGGCGAACATCGCCATCGCGCGCTCCGGGTCGTTCGTGTGCACGTGCACCTTCAGCGTCGCCTCGTCTCCCACCACCAGCACCGAGTCGCCGAGCTGCTCGAGCGGTTGCACGAACACGGCGGGCTGCAGCCGCTCGCCCGTCACGGCGAAGTTCGTGCAGAAGCGGTACGTCCCGGAGGTGTGCTGCGGGTGCGTGATGCGCGCGGGCTCGTAGTGGTCGAGCGGAGGCGGGTCTTCGCCGCGCAGCGCCGCCACGACGCCCGCGAAGATGATCGTCAGGCCGTAGCCGCCGGCGTCCACGACGCCCGCGTCGCGCAGCGCCGCCAGCAGGTCCGGGCCGCGCTTGACCGACTCCTGGCCCGCCGAGACCGCGCTCTCCAGCGCATCGGCGATCGTGCGGTCCTGCGTCGCCGGTTGCGTGCCCGGCGCGAGCCGCGGATCCTCTGCGGTGTGCGCCACGTCGCTTGCGATGCGATGCGCCATCTCGCGCGCGACCGTCAGGATCGTGCCCTCGGCGGGTTCGCGCACCGACGCGTACGCGCGGTCGGCCGCGTTCGCCAGCGCGGCTCCGATCAGCGTCGCGTCGATCAGCTGCCCGGGACGCGAAACCAGCTCCTCGGCAGCGCCGCGGATCAGCTGCGAGAGGATCACGCCCGAGTTCCCGCGCGCGCCGAGCAGCGCCGCGCGCGCCACCGACTGCACGATCTCCTCGCGACCGATCTCGTCGATCGTGCGCATCTCGCCGTCGGCGCCGAGCAGCCGATCGAGCTCGCCGAGCACCGCGCGAAGCGTCAGCGCCATGTTGTCGCCCGTGTCCCCGTCAGCCACGGGGAACACGTTCAGGTCGTTGACCTCCTGCCGCCGCGATTCCAGATGCGCCAGAGCGCCCGCGACGGCCGCCCGGAAGCGGACCAGGTTCGTGTCTGTCACCGCGACACCTCTATCACCTTCACCAGTCGCCCGCTTGGCGGCGCGGCCCGGCGCGCAGGGTTTGATCAGAGCCGGACGAGGCCGGCCGGCGGCTACAGCGCCTTCGTGACCTTCCCGGCTTTGAGGCAGCGCGTGCACACATAGACGCGCCGCGGCGCTGCGCCGACCATGATCCGCACCTTCTGCAGGTTCGGATCGAAGCGGCGCTTGGTCGCGACCATCGAGTGGCTGCGGCTCTGGCCGAACGACGGGCCCTTCCCGCAGCTGTGACAGACCTTCGACATCGAGCCGAGCAGTCTAGCCGCTCGCGAGCCGCTCGCGGAGCTCCGCCATGCGCAGCACGGTCTCGGCGGCATGGCGGCCCTGGTCGCGCTTCTCGCCGCCGGCGCGCGCCAGCGCCTGCTCCATGTTCTCGACGGTGAGCACGCCGAAAGCGCACGGCACGCCCGTGTCGAGCTGCACGCGCATGATGCCGCTCGCCGTCTCCGCGCAGACGAACTCGTAGTGGTCGGTCTCGCCGCGGATCACCGCTCCCAGGCAGGCCACACCCGCGAAACGGCCGCTGCGCGCGGCGTAGCTGGCGGCCAGCGGCAGCTCGAACGCGCCGGGCACGTCGAACACCTCGATCTGATGCTCTCCGTCCTCGGCGAAGGCCTGCCGCGCGCCATGTAGGAGCCGTTCGGCCAGATCCTCGTAGAAGCGGCCGACCGCGATCGCGAAGCCGCTCACGCGCCGTCCTGCTCGTCGTCGCGGCTGCGCTCGGCGCGCAGCAGCTCGGCGTCCAGGTTCAGCCCTTGGTGGTGCAGCGTGTGACCCATGCGCTGCGCCTTCGTGCGCAGGTATGCCTCGTTGTGCTCGTTGGGCGCGTGCTCGATCGGGATCTGGCCGCTGACGGACAGGCCGTAGCCCTCGAGCCCCCTGATCTTCTTCGGGTTGTTGGTGAGGATGCGGATCGAGCTGAGCCCCAGGTCCACGAGGATCTGCGCGCCGATGCCGTAGTCGCGCAGGTCCGCCGGCAGGCCCAGCCGCTCGTTCGCCTCGACCGTGTCGAGCCCGTCCTCCTGCAGCTTGTAGGCACGCAGCTTGTTCAGCAGGCCGATGCCGCGACCCTCCTGGGAGAGATACAGCAGCACGCCTCGGCCCTCGCGCTCGATCATCGACAGCGCCGATTCGAGCTGCTCGCCGCAGTCGCAGCGCAGGGAGTGGAACACGTCGCCGGTCAAGCACTCCGAGTGCACGCGCACGAGCACGTCCTGCTCGCCCACCACCTCGCCCTTGACGAGCGCGACGTGGTGCTTGTCGTCGATCAGCGAGCGGTAGCCGATCGCCTCGAAGTCGCCGAACGTCGTCGGCAGCGCCGTCGAGACGACGCGCTCGACGAGCTTGTCGTGCTGTCGCCGGTAGGCGATCAGGTCCGCGACCGTGATCATCTTCAAGCCGTGGCGCGAGCAGTACTCGACGAGATCGGGCACGCGCGCCATCGTGCCGTCGTCGTTCATCACCTCGCAGATCACGCCGGCCGGGTTGAGCCCCGCCAGGCGCGCGAGGTCGACGGCCGCCTCCGTCTGGCCGGCACGCTCGAGCACCCCGCCCGACCGGCTCTTGAGCGGGAAGATGTGACCCGGCTGCACCAGGTCGCGCGGACGCGTCTCCGGATCGACGGCGACCTGGATCGTGTGCGCGCGATCGTGCGCGGAGATGCCGGTGGTGACGCCCTCGCGAGCCTCGATCGTGATCGTGAACGGAGTTTCGAAGGACGACTCGTTCTTCGCCGCCATCAGGTCCAGGCCAAGGTCGTCGCAGCGCTCGGGCGTCAGCGACAGGCAGATCAGTCCACGCCCCTCCTTGGCCATGAAGTTGATCGCCTCGGGCGTGGCGAACTGCGCCGCCATCGTCAGATCGCCCTCGTTCTCGCGATCCTCGTCGTCGCATACGACGACCATCTTGCCCTGGCGGATGTCCTCGAGCGCTTCCTCGATGGTCGAGAAGGCGGAGCGGGTCTCGGTGCTCATGTTCTTGCCCCCAGCAGTCGCTCTACGTGCTTGGCGAGGATGTCGACCTCGATGTTCACCGTAGCGCCGGGTGCGAGCGAGCCGAGCGTGGTGCGCGCCAGCGTCTCCGGGATCAGCGAGACCGCGAAGCCGTCGTCGCGCAGCGCGCTGACGGTCAGGCTGACGCCGTCGAGCGCGACCGAGCCCCTCTCGACCAGGTAACGCGTCAGGTCGGGCTCCGCCTCGATCTCGAGGATCCGCGAGAAGCCGTCCTGCTCGACCTGCGCGAGCATGCCCGTGCCGTCGACGTGGCCCTGCACCACATGGCCCCCGAGCCGGTCGCCGGCTCTCAGCGCGAGCTCCAGGTTCACGCGCGCACCCGGTGCGAGCGCGGCGAGCGAGGAGCGGCGCAGCGTCTCGTGCATCGCCTGCGCCTCGAAGCGGTCGGCGGCGCGCGTCGTGGCTGTCAGGCACACGCCGTTGACAGCGATCGAATCGCCATCGCGCAGCTCGCCCGCAAGCGCCGTCGCGATCTCGAGCGTCGCGCCGTCTGCGCCCGCCCGCACCGCGCGGA
>DASWSH010000029.1:0-2983 GCA_036402735.1 Solirubrobacteraceae bacterium
GCGGCAGGACCGGATCGGAGTCCGCCCAGAGCATCAGGGCGGGGCGGCTGTCGTGCTTGAGCGCCTCTAGCACGCGCTGCCCAGCCGCGGCTCCCGGCGCCTCCGGCTCGCGCGGGATCAGCAGTGGAAAGGCGCGCGCGCCGGCCTTCGAAGCGGCATCGGGATACGGCGCGTCATAGGCGGCGATCACCTCGTCGCCGGGATCCTGCTTGCAGGCGCCGCGCACGAGGAAGCCGACGGGCAGATCCTCCGTGCGCTCGACGAAGTCGCGGAACATCGTCCACGCCTCCGTCATGCGCTGGTGGCCCGTGAACAGTCCCGTGTCGAGGATCACGATCCGCTCGATCCGCTCGCGCTGCTCGACCGCGAGGCGTAGCCCGATCGGCCCGCCCCAGTCGTGCACCACGACCGTCGCGCCGCGTATGTCGAGGTCCTCCAGCAGCGTTCCCGCCAGCTCGGTGTGACGGTCGTAGCTGTAGAAGGAGATGTCTGTGGGCTTGTCCGAGCGCCCGAAGCCCGCGAGGTCCGGAGCGAGGCAGCGAAAGCCCGCGTCGCGCACGGGCGGGATCACCTTGCGCCACAGGAACGACCACGTGGGCTCGCCGTGGAAGAACACCACCGGCGCCCCCTCGCCCTCGTCGAGATGCGCGAGCCGCAGCCCGTCCACCTCCCGGTAATGCGAGTCGAACGGGAAGTCCGGCAGCCCCTGCAGCGCCTCCTCGGGTGTGCGAGCGACCTCCCCCATTCGCCGCGGAGCATACCCGGCGGCCCATAGGCTAGGCTCGCGCCCGTGCACACGGCCCTGCAGCTGGCGCTCGTCCTCGCCGCCGGCAAGAGCAAGCTCCCGTTCTACCTGGCGGGTGGCCTGCTCGTCGCGTGGGCGCTGGTCGTCTCGATGGCGATCGGCCTGCGCCGCCCGGACTTCCCCAAGACGGAAGCTCAGCAGCGCGCGGTGATGGCGATCACCGCGGTCCTCGTGCTGCTCGCGGTCTCGATGGCCGTCGTCACCTCCGGCGGCGAGAGCAAAGCGGTGGCGCAGGGAACGCAGAGCCAGCCGGCGGCCGAAGTGACGCCGCAGCCGGCCACGACGTCCAGCTCCAGCCAGAGCACGAGCGCTCCCGCCGGTGCGTCCCCGCAGCCGAAGGCGACGACCGGCACTCCCGCGCCGCCCTCCTCGCCCGCGGCGGGCAAGCCGACGAAGCTGGCGCTGGCGGCCGATGCCGCGGCACAGCTGGCGTTCGACAAGAAGACGTTGTCCGCCAAGGCGGGAACCGTCGAGATCGACTTCTCCAACCCCTCGCCGATCGAACACGACGTGACGGTCGCGCAGGGCTCGACGGTGCTCGGGCACACGCCGACCTTCGTGGGCGGCAGCAAGACGCTGACGCTGTCCCTCAAGCCGGGCACCTACACGTTCTACTGCTCCGTGCCGGGACACCGCCAGGCGGGCATGGAAGGCACCCTCACGGTGAGCGCATGAAGCTGTACGTCTGCTGGGGCACGTTCCCCACGCCCCGCCCCGGCGGGCACCCGTGCGCCAACGCTTACCACGCGCTGCGCCACGCCGGCCACGAGCCCGACGTGATCAAGTCCTACGGCTTCGCGCCCCTGCCCGCCGCGCTCAACCGCACGCGTGGGCGGCGCGAGGTGCAGGAGCTGACGGGCAACCGCTGGGTGCCGACGCTGCTGCTCGACGACGGTACGGCGATCGACGGCTCCGGCGAGATCGTGGCCTGGGCGAAGGCCAACCCGGCGTAGCTGTCGCGTTGCACCCGCATCGCGCTCGCGCCGAGCCGCCGCGCCAGCAGGTCGTGCAGCTCGTCGTCCGCGCGCGCCGCGGTGTGCGCGAGCGCGACCACGACCAGCGAGCCGAAAGCCATCGCCGTCGATGCCGCGACCAGGATGATGATCAGCATCGTTTCGTTCCCCCCGATCGATGAGCCTCGCAGGCTGCACGGACGCCGCCCGGCCGATCCCCTAGATTTCGCCGCAGGGGGAGGGTGTCCTTCCGCCTCCCGCCACGCAACAGAAAGGGAAGCGCCATGGACGTCCTGACGAGGCTCGACGAGGCACGCGCCGCCACCAACGTGCTCGAGCACCCCTTCTATCAGCGCTGGAGCCAGGGTGCGCTCGGCGCCGAGGAGCTGAGCCTGTACGCCGGCCAGTACCGCCATGCCGTCGTCGCGCTCGCCGACGCCTCCGCGGCGGCTGCCGGCGCGAGCGCGCGCGAGCACCACGGCTCGCAGGCCGGGCTGCGCGAGCACGCCGCCGAGGAGCAGGCCCACGTAGCGCTGTGGGACCGCTTCGCCGCGGCCTGCGCATCGGCCTGCGCCGAGCGCTCCGCGCCTGCTGCCGGCGCAGCGTCACCGCCCGCCGCGGCCGAGCCGCTGGAGGGGACGCGCGAGTGCGTGTCGGGATGGAGCGCCGGCGAGGACCTGCTGGAGCGCCTCGCAGTGCTGTACGCGATCGAGGCGAGCCAGCCGAAGATCTCGAGGACGAAGCTCGAGGGTCTGCGCCGCCACTACGGTCACGTGCCGGAGGGTCCGGCCACGGAGTACTTCTCACTGCACGAGCAGCTCGACGTCGAGCACGCAGCCGCCGCACGCGAGCTGATCTCCGAGCTGATCGCGCAGGCCGATGACCCCGAGGGCACGGCCGAGCGGATGGTCGTCCGCGCCAACGCGGCGCTGCGCGGCAACTGGCGCCTGCTCGACTCCGTCGAAGCGGCGGCTGCCGGCTAGGCGCGGCTGAAGAAGCGCAGCAGGTAACCGTCGCCGTCGGCGACGACGAACTGCTCGTTCACGACTTCCTCGTCGCCGACGCGATAGCTCCGCCGCTCGAGCTCGAGCAGCGGCGTGACGCCGGCGGCGAGGATGCCGGCATAAAGGGCGCGCACATCCGAAACCTCGATCTGGAAGTTGACGCCGCGGCCGTACGGCGGCTGCAGGGGAGCCGTGCGAAACCGGCGCCCCGGGCCGTCCGC
>DASWSH010000030.1:0-3370 GCA_036402735.1 Solirubrobacteraceae bacterium
CCGCTGCCGGCGGACGAAGGGGGCTGGGCGAGCGAGATCTCGATCGACGTGCAGACGGCGCACGCGATCTGCCCCGGCTGCCACATCCTGCTGGTGGAGGCGAACAGCGAGAAGTTCGCGGACCTCGGGACCGCCGTGAACGCAGCGGCGAAACTCGGCGCGACCGTGATCAGCAACTCCTACGGCGGCTCGGAGGAAGGCAGCGACACGACGCTCGGCGCCACCTACTACACCCATCCCGCCAGCGTTCTCGTGGCCAGCTCGGGCGACTGCGGATACCTCAACGAAGCGTGCGGCCTGCCGACGCCCGTCGACTTCCCCGCCGCCTCCTCCGGCGTGGTGGCGGTCGGCGGCACCTCGCTGAGCGAAGCTTCGGGGAGTTGGAGCAGCGCCGCCTGGGATGAAGGCGGCAGCGGTTGCAGCACCGTCTTCGAAGCCGGGCTGTGGCAGGCCACCGCCGCCAACTTCGCCGCCAGCGGCTGCAAGAAAGGACGCGCCGTCGCGGACGTGTCGGCGATCGGCGATCCCGGCACGGGCGTGAACATCTACGACTCCACGCCCGAAGTCGCCGGCGAAAAGACGGGCTGGGGCGTGTGGGGCGGCACCTCGGTCTCCGCGCCGATCGTCGCCGCCGAGTTCGCACTCGCAGGAGGCTCACACGGCGTTCTGCACCCGGCCGCGACCCTCTACTCGCATCTCGGCGAAGCGAGCACGCTGTACGACGTGAGCTCGGGCACGAACGGCAAGTGCGCAGGCGCGACGATCTGCAGCGCGACGATCGGCTACGACGGACCGAGCGGCGTCGGCAGTCCGGTGGGGCTGGGCGCCTTCGAGATCAGCGGCTCGCCCAAGAGCACCGCGCAACCGACGATCTCCGGCACGCTCGAACAGGGCCAGACGCTCAGCGAGAGCCACGGCGGCTGGACGGGCACGCCCACCAGCTACAGCTACCAGTGGGAACGCTGCGGCGCGGGAGGCAAGGGCTGTCTCGCGATCGCCGGCGCCACCGCGCAGAGCTACCTGCTCGCCGGGGCTGACGCGGGTCTGACGATCAGGGTGCGCGAGACGGCTGACAACGCGGTCGGCAGCGGCGGCGAACACTCGGCCGTGACGGCGCAGATCCTCTCCGACGTGCCGTCGATCGCGAGCTTCGGACCCATCTCGGGGATCACCGGCAGCAAGCTCGCGATCGCGGGTAGCGCGCTGAGCACCGCGACGCAGCTGATCATCGGCAAGCGCTCCGCGAGCTTCGTCGTGCTCTCGCCGACGACGCTCGAAGCGACCGTCCCGGACGGCGCACTCGCCGGCAAGGTCTCTGTGACCACGGCGCACGGCACGGCGACGAGCAAGGGCAAGTTCAAGCCGACCTTCGCGGTCGACCTGCTGAAGCCGCTGGCGGGCGCGGCGGGCACGACCGTGGCGATCAAGGGCGTCGGCTTCAACAGCAGCTCGAAGGTCAGCTTCGCCGGCACGCCCGCGATCACCACCTTCGTGTCGGGCTCGAAGCTGAAGGCGATCGTGCCGGCCGGCGCCGGCAGCGGTCACGTGACGGTCACCAACACGGCGGCTCCCGCCGGCACGGTGAGATCGGCGGCGACCTTCACCCCCTAGGCGGGGTCTGGCGGAACCCGCTGGAGCGGTTGTGGTGGGGGTTTCGCGTCGAGCGCGCTGCGGGATACTACGTGGGCGATGTCGCAGGAGAACGTTGAGATCGTGCTCCGCGGCGTCGCCGCGATGAATCGGGGAGACCCAGAGGCCTTCAACGCGCTGTGTGACGCTCGGTTCGAGATGCGCCTCGTGGGTGCCGTCGGCGAGCCCGTGAGCTACGTGGGAGCGGACGGCGTGTTCCAGTTCTTCCGCGACATGGGCGAGAGCTGGGCGGAGTGGGGATTCGAGGTCGAACGGGCTCGCGATCTCGATCAACACGTGCTGATCACGGGCAGGCAGCGCGGACGCGGCCGGGCGAGCGGCGTCGAGGTCGACTCTCCGCGAGCCTGTGTTGTTGCGGTTCACGACGGGGCGGTGACAGAACTTCGCTACTTCACCGAGCCTGCCGAAGCCCTCAAAGCCGTGGGGCTCGAGGAGTAGGCGCGGCGATCAGGGCGCGCGCCTGAGAAGCGCATCGCGCGGCAGCGCCGCGCGCGGCACGCCGAGCCCGTCGCACAGCTTCACGCACGGCTCGTACACCGGCCGGTAGCCGAGCAGCTGCTGGATCGTGACGACCCCGTAGCCGCGCTTGCGCAGCGCCGCGATGATGTGCGGGTAGGCGGCGAGCGTCTGAGCACGCGGGCCGCCGCCGTCGTGGGAGATGATGATCGAGCCCGGCCGCACCTCGCGCAGCACGGTGCGCTCGATCGCGGCGGTGCCCGGCTGTGCGTAGTCGGCGGGATCGACGTTCCACATGATCGTGGAGAGGCCGAGCGAGCGCGCGATGCCCAGCACGGAGCGGTTGTAGGCGCCGTACGGCGGCCGGAACACGCACGGCGTGTAGCCGGTCTGCGCCCTGATCGCGGCGAGCGTCGCGCTCAGCTGGCCGCGCACGTCGACGCCGTGCAGCACGAGGTCGGGGTGGCTCCAGGTGTGGTCTCCGAGCGTGTCGCCGTCGCGCAGCTCGCGCAGCAGTGTCGCGCGCTCGGCGCTGCTCACCTCGCGGCCGACCACGAAGAACGTGGCGCGCGCGTTGCTGCGCTCGAGCATGCGCACGAACGACGGCGTGTCGGTGGCAGGGCCGTCGTCGAAGCCGATTGCGACCTCTTTGCGCGGCGGGCCGCCGCGGTGCGCGACGGTGCCGCTGCTGACGCAGCCCACGATGCGATAGAGCGTGCCGGCGGCGCGCGCTCTCGGCCGCGAGGAGGCGGTGGCCGTGTCAGCGTCGACGCCGTGGCCGCCCGACAGTGCCAGCGCGATCGCCAGGCCCGGCGCCAGCAGCGCGGCCAGCAGGGACGCCCAGCCGCGTGTCGAGACAGATGCGAGCCGGCTCCTCATCGGACGGCCACCATACCCCCAGCACGCCGGCGGTGACCGAGCGTCTCGAACCCCTGGCGGGGCGAGCGCGGACTAGGGTGCACGCATGGCCAGCTACGTGGCGGCGATCGACCAGGGCACGACCAGCACGCGGCTGATCCTGTTCGACCGTGACGCGCGAATCGTCGCGGTCGACCAGCGCGAGCACGAGCAGATCCATCCCCGCGCGGGCTGGGTCGAGCACGACCCGGCGGAGGTGTGGCGGCGCACGCGGGAGGTGATCGGCGGCGCGCTCGCCGATGCGGCGATCGAGGCCGGCGAGGTCGCCGCGATCGGCATAACCAACCAGCGCGAGACGACGGTGCTGTGGGACCGCACGAGCGGCGAGCCGCTGCACAACGCGATC
>DASWSH010000031.1:0-1523 GCA_036402735.1 Solirubrobacteraceae bacterium
CGGCTGCGCCAGCGCGAGGCCAAGCCCGATCATGGCGGCGCTGCCCATGGCGCCCCAGAGCGGGAAGGTGTTCGGGTGGTCGCCGGCGGCGCTCACGTCCCAGTTCGGCGCGCCGAGGCCGGCGACGACCAGGAGGTCGCCGCGCTCGCGCAGCAGCTCGGCGACGACGGCGCGGCGGTGCAAGCGCCCGTTCTTGGAGATCATCGCGGCTTCGCCAGCTCTTTGAAATTCTTGGCGCCGAGCACGCTCTGGCCGATGAGCACGGCGACCGCGCGCGACGTGTTGAAGGCGAGGTTGGCGGCGCCGAGAACCGCCGGGGCGACGAGATGGGCTTCGTCGGCGCGCCGGACGGTGACGCCCATCGCCTCGAGCGCGGGCTGCGTGCCGCGCCCCATCGGCACCTGCCAGGGATTGAACTCGCCCCACTCGCCGCGCATCGTCACCAGCATCAACAACGGCATCTGGCAGGTCTCGATCAGCGACAGCATGTTGATGCAATTGCCGACGCCGCTGCTCTGCAGGAGCAGCACACCCCGCTCGCCGCCGAGCCAGGCGCCGGCGAGGAGGGCGACGCCTTCCTCTTCGGTGGTGAGGGTGACGACGCGTTTTCGCGGATCGTCCTCGCAGAGCCGAATCAGCCTGCTGTGGCCGGCATCCGGGACGATCGCGACCTGGCGGATGTCGAGGTCGCTGAGGATGTCGAAGACGGCGTTCGCCCAGTCTGCCGCGCGGCTCTCCCATAGTTTCGCTGTCGCTGCCATGCACCGCTCCGGACCGGGTTTGGAGCGCGACAATCGGCGACGAGGCGAAGATGCGTCAAGGGCGCCCAATGGGCGCCCTTTTGGCTGAAGTGTCGGGCCTTAAATCTCGGCTGATACGGCCGGCTCAGGTGCTGGCGGCGATCGTGCTGACGAGGCCGACGAGGAAGGCGATCGCGAGCAGGAGCTTGGCGGCCATGACGGCCAGTCCCGAGGCGCCTTCGACCGACTTCGGCAGGGTCGGCTCGGCCCTGAGGAGATTGTGCTGCGCAACCGAAGCGGAGGGCGCGGTGCCGAAATTTGCCGGAACGATCACAAACATCGTCTTGCTCCCCGATTGGGTGGGCCTGTTCTGATCGCCGATGTACAGCAGGCCCGGGGCCGGGGCCGGTGGGATTTCACACCGGCCGTGCGCCGCTACCTCGAATCGTCGAGCGCCTGCACCATCCGGTGCACGTCGAGGAGGACGATGGCGCCGCGCCGGGTCTCGACCAGCCCAGCCTTGACCATGGTGCGCAGTTCCTTGGTGACGGTCTCGCGGCGGGTGCCGACAAGCCCGGCGAGATGGGCGTGCGTAGGAGGAGGAGTAATAATCGCGCGATTTTCCGCACCGCGCTCGGGCCGCGACATGCGCACCAGCTCCCGAGCGAGCCGATCGTGAATGCCGAGCGTCGTGAACTCACGCACCCGATCGGTGAGCGAGCGGATGTGGCCGGTCATGATCAGAAGCATTTTCCTGGCGACATCGGGGTGCGTGGTGACCGT
>DASWSH010000032.1:0-11096 GCA_036402735.1 Solirubrobacteraceae bacterium
CACGCAGGCGCCGGTCCAGGAAGTCAACGACGAATGCGTCTCCGAAGCCCCGGCCGTGCAGAGCGATCAGGAACAGGAAGTCTGCCTGGCCGCCGAAGAAGAAGAATGAGCGTTCAGGCCGCGGCGCCGATGTCGGCCTCGGCCAGCGCCTCGTAACGCGCTCCGGAGCGCTCCAGGAAGGACCGATACAGCACCGCCCGCGCGGCGGTGAACGTGAGCTGAGGCGTGGGAACGGGGAACTCACGCGGCAAGCGAGCCTGCGCGCCTGGCGCGGCGCCGGCCCTCGCGACCGTGATGTGAGGCCGGAAGCGCACGCGCCGGCCATCCGGGGCCTGCTCTGCGGCGCCCGCGTCTCGCACGAGCGCCTCCTGCAGCCGCGCCAGCTCCGCGCCGGCGTCGTGCACCTCGACGGCAAGCGCGCGCGGCCGGCGCGGCGGCAGCCACAGCGGTGCGCCCAGCGAAAGCTCGCAGGCCCCCGTGGAGCGTGCCGCGCGAGCGAGCGAACCGGCGAGCTCGTCGACCTCCTCGAACGCGCGGCTGCCGAGGAACAGCAGCGTGAGGTGCAGCGAGCCCGGGTCGAGCACGCGCGCGCCGCCGGCAGAGCGTCGCGCCCATGCGGCGAGCTCGCGGCGCACGGCTTCGGGCACCGCGACTGCGAAGAACAGTCGCGCGCCGTGCCCGCCCGACACGTTCAGCCGCGCGAGGCGGGGGACGTGCCGACGGCCGGCGCCGGCCCGGGCATCGGCGCCGCCTCGCCCAGCAGCGAGCGGCGCAGCAGGTGCATCGCGACGCTTGTGGCGCGCTCGCGCACATCGGCGCGGCCGCCCGGCAGGTTGACCGAGCGCGTCAGCGGCTCGGCCTGCGCGCGCGAGACGCTCAGCCACACCAGCCCTACCGGCTTCTCCGGCGTGCCGCCGCCCGGGCCGGCGACGCCCGTGATGCCCACGCCTACATCGGCGCCGAGCTCCCGCCGTGCGCCCATCGCGAGCGCCTCGGCGACCTCCTGTGAGACCGCTCCGTGGCGCTCGATCATCTCTGCGGGCACGCCCGCGCGCGAGACCTTGACGTCGTTGGCGTAGGCGACGATCGCGCCGCGCACGTACTCGGAGGAGCCCGCCCGGTCTGTCAGCCGCGCGGCCAGCAGCCCGCCGGTGCAGGACTCCCCGGTCGCGATCGTCAGCAGCGGGCCGCGCCGCAGCACGGCGCCGTCGGCGCGCTCGCCCAGCAGCAGCGCCGCGACCTGGTCGTCGACGGTGCTGCCGTCGGCGCTGAACAGCGTGTCGGCATGGCGCGTGGCGACCAGCCGCGAGAACGCCTCATAGACCTCGGCGTCCTGTGGCTCGTAGCGGCTGACGATCTCGATCTCGCCGCGTTTCAGACAGGTCGTCACCTCGATGCGGCCCAGTTCGATGCCGCCGGCTTCAGCCGTGCGCAGCGTCTCCGCGATCTCGGACTCCGGAATGCCGAACAGCCGCATCGTCTCCTGGCTGTAATCGGTCGCGCTGCCGAGCACGGCGCGCAGGCCCTCCGTGTGCAGCGCGTCCTCCCACATCGGCTGCAGCTCGCGCGGCGGGCCGGGCAGCACCACGACCGTCGGCCGAGCGCCGCCGCCGTCCGCCGGCGTCACGACGAGCCCCGGCGCGGTTCCAACCGGCTCGAGCACCTCCGCGCCGCGCGGAATCGTCGCCTGCTTGCGATTCGCCTGCGCGACCGCCTCCGGGTCGATGTTCGGCCAGCGTTTCATCAGCGGCGCGACGATCTTCGCGATCCGCTCCGAGAGCGCCTCGTCGAGCACCATCTCCCGGCCCTGGAAGGCGCCCACCACCTCGGCCGTGAGATCGTCGGCGGTCGGGCCGAGGCCGCCGCTGGTGAGGACCAGGTCGAGCCCCTGCGCCGCCATCCACTCGAGCGCCGCGCGCACGTCCTGCGGCCGGTCGCCCACGATCGTGGTGTGCGCGAGATCGACGCCCAGCTCCAGCAGCCGTTCGGCCAGCCACGGCCCGTTGCGGTCGCTGACGCGCCCGGTCAGCACCTCCGTGCCCGTCACCACGATTCCCGCGCGCGCGCTCACTTGCAGGTCGGCAGCTGGGCGGAGGTCAGCGTGCGGCGCCCGCGCGCCTTGGTGATCGAGTAGCCGATCGCTTCGGAGGAGGCCGGCACGGGACGCGCTTTGCCGTCGACATAGAGCGTCACGGCGTCGTTGCCGAGCGTGATTTCGAAATGGCGCGCGTGGAACGTGGGTGTGCTCTGCCCGGCGTGCAGTTCTTCGCCCGGGATCAGCTTGCGTCCGTTGTCACCGAGCAGGCACACGTAGACCGTCCCCGTCGGCGTCAGCGACAGCGTCGCGATGTCGCTCGCTCCTTTCGTGCCGCCGGTCGTGCCCGCGCCTTTCGCGGGCGCGCGCCGGGCAGAGCCCGTCGCGTGCTTCTTGGTCTTGGAGGAGGTGTTCTTGCTGTTCGAGCCGCCGCCGCCGACGACCAGCAGCACGATCAGCACGACGATGATCAGCCCGATCGAGGAGACGGCGATCGTGTAGCCGCGCGAGGCGCCCTGCGAAGGGCCGCGTCCGCGGTTTCGCTGCGAGCTCGCGACGATCGGCTCGGTGACGCCCTCGGTGGGCTTCTCGTGGTGCAGTCGGTACTCCTCGACCAGCGCCTTGCCGTCCAGGCCGAGCGCCTGCGCATAGGTACGCAGGAAGCTCTTTACGAACGTGGGCCCCGGCAGCAGCCCCCACTCTTCGTTCTCGAGCGCGCGCAGGTACTTGGCGCGGATCTTCGTCTTCGCCTCGATCTCGGACACGTCGATGCGCGCGCGCATACGCGCCTCACGCAGGGTTGCTCCGATCTCGGGCACCGGCGCGGATTCTAACGCTGCAAATTGCGGGGAACAGCAGCTGAATCCGGTCTGTCAGGTGACCGCTTACCGGTCATCGCTGCGATGCGGACAATTGCGCGTTTCGACATCGCTCGGTTGCTTACCCCTACGCCCCTGCCCGACGCTCGCGCCGACAAGCAGCCCTACTCCGCGAGCGGAGCAGCCTGTTGCGGGGGAGCGCCCTCCAGCGCAGCCAGCACGCGCGGCAGCTCGGCCTCGCTGATCAGCACCTGACGGGGCTTGGAGCCTTCGTAGCCGGAGATCACGCCGCGGCGCTCGAGCATGTCGATCATCCTGCCCGCGCGCGTGTAGCCGAGGCGCAGGCGGCGCTGCAGCATCGAGGTGGACGCGGTCTGCATTTCCGCGACGAGGCGGATCGCGTCGCTGAGCAGCGGATCCTCGTCTGGGTCGAGGTCGCCCTCGGAGCCGCCACCCTCAGGCAGCTCGGGCTCGACCTCCTCGAGCAGCTCCTCGCGCAGCTCCGGCTCGCCCTGCTTGCGCCACAGGTCGGTCAGCTTCTCGATCTGCGCCTCGTCGATGTACGCGCCCTGGATGCGCTGCAGGCGCGAGCTGCCGACGGGGCTGAACAGCATGTCGCCCTGCCCGAGCAGCGACTCGGCGCCGTTCTGGTCGAGGATCACGCGCGAGTCGGTCTGCGAGGACACCGCGAAGGCGATGCGCGACGGAACGTTCGCCTTGATCATTCCCGTGATCACGTCCACGCGCGGGCTCTGCGTGGCGAGCACGAGGTGGATGCCGACCGCGCGCGCCTTCTGTGCGAGGCGGATGATCGAGTCCTCCACGTCGGCGGGCGCGACCATCATCAGGTCCGCGAGCTCGTCGATCACGCAGAGGATGTACGGCAGCGGCGCTTCGGCGCGCTTGGCGCGTGACTTGTTCAGCTCGATGAGGCTGCGGGTGCGCGCGAGCGACATGATGCCGTAGCGCTGCTCCATCTCCTTGACGAGGTTCTGCAGCGCGTTGGCAGCCATGCGCGGGCTGGTGATAACCGGCGTCAGCAGGTGCGGGATCGACTCGTAGTGGTTCAGCTCCACCTGCTTGGGGTCGACCAGCACGAGCCGCACCTCGTGCGGGCTCGCGCGCAGCAGGACGCTGGAGAGCATCGCGTTGATCGCGCCCGACTTGCCCGCACCGGTGGTGCCGGCGACGAGGATGTGCGGCATCTTCGCCAGATCTGCGCCGATCGCCTTGCCGGCGACATCCTTGCCGAGCCAGACCGTCAGCGGCGACCAGTCCTTCGGCGGCTCCTGGAACACGTCGCCGAGGCGCACCATGCGCCGATGCGCGTTCGGCACCTCGACGCCGACCGCCTGCTTGCCCGGGATCGGCGCGAGGATGCGGATGTCGGTCGAGGCCAGCGCGTAGGCCAGATCGTCCTTCAGCTGCGCGACCTTGCCGACCTTGATGCCCGGCGCGAGGCGCAGCTCGTAGCGCGTTATGTGGGGGCCGGCGACGGTGCCGATCACCTTCGCCTCGACGCCGAAGTGGCCGAGCGCCTCGACCAGCGCCGTCGCCGTGCGCTCCTGCCCGGCGGTGTCCGGCCGCGTCTGCTCGCCGGTGGAGCGCGTGAGCAGGCGGCTCGCGTCCGGCAGCTCCCACACGAAGCTCGGATCGTCGGTGACGGTGCCGCGCAGCCTGCCCTGTGGCGTCAGATCGGCCGGGTCGGCGTGCGCGACGCCTGCGATCTGCTCCTCCTCGTCCCCGGCCGCCTCGCGCGCAGCAGCCCCGCCGGCCTCGGCCTCGGGCGTCTCCGCGGCGTCGTCTATGGCGTCCTGCTGCGGCCCCGGCGTGCGCGTGGACAGCTGTCCGAGCAGCTCCTGGGCGCGGTCGCGCTCGGGCATCTCGGCCGCCTCGTCGAGCCAGTCGCGCGAAGGCGCCTCGACGTGCGTGGCGCGCACGACCAGCTCGTGCGGGTCGGGATCGGGCGGATCCAGGCGCCCGGCCACCATCTCATCTTCGAGCACCACGCGCGCGGCCTCCGGCATCGCGGCCCGGGCCGGCTGCGCGCCGAGGCTGCGCACGAGCCTGGTCGTATCGAGCAGGCCGCTGCCGGTCGCACGGACCATGCTCGCCAGCGACGCGCCCGTCAGCAGTATCGCGCCCACCACGAGCAGGAACACGACGAGGATGCCGACGCCCAGGTCCTGCGCGAGCGGGTGCGTGAGCGCGTACAGCGCCTGACCGACGATGCCGCCGTGTGCCTGCAGGTGCGCGGAGGTCCACTGCGCGGCATGCGCGGAGCCGGAGCTGAGGCCGAGCGTGCCCGCAGCGAGCGCGAGCGTGATGCCCGCGAACACGCACAGCGATCCTGCTCTCAGCGGCCGCATCGCCGGCAGCACCGGCCGGAGCAGCAGCACGCCGCCGCCCAGCACGAAAGCGAGCGGCGCAAGCACGCGCGCGCGTCCGAGCAGCCAGCCGAGCGCGACGGCGAGCGCGTGGCCGGCACGACCGCCCGGCGCGGGCGAGCCGGAGCTGTAGAGGACGAAGCCGATGAACACGCCGAGCGCGAGCAGCGCCAGGCCGAGCACGTCGCGCTGGCGCTGGGAGGCCACCGGAAGCCGCATCAGGTCCGCGAGCGAGCGTCGCCGCGCGCGGCGACGGGGGCGCGAACGGGGCCGCGCGGGAGCTTTGCGCCGCGCGGGCGCGCGCTTGCGTGTCGCTGGCATCCCGCGCAACTTCGACGCCGCAGGCCCGGAACCTGCCTCGGGAGTCTTACCATCGCTTTACACGTTGCAAAGAACATAAAGAGCTATGAACGACTATTCACGCGCAGCACGGGTGCTCGTCGTCGAGGACGACGAGGACATCGCGCAGGCACTGCAGCGCTCGCTGCGGATGGAGGGCTACGAGGTGCGCACCGCCGCGGACGGCGAGGCGGCGCTCGACCAGGGCAGGGCGTTCGCGCCGGACCTCGTGATCCTCGACCTGGGCCTTCCGAAGATCGACGGCCTCGATGTGGCGCGCTCGCTGCGTGCCGACGACGACGTGCCGATCCTGATCCTGACCGCGCGCGACGCGCTCGAGTCGCGCGTGCAGGGCCTGGACTCGGGCGCCGATGACTACCTGGTCAAGCCGTTCGAGCGCCAGGAGCTGCTGGCGAGGATGCGCGCGTTGCTGCGCCGCCGTCCTCCACGCGGCTCGGCGCCGCTGCGCGTCGGCGACCTGACGCTGAACGCGGACACGCACGAGGTGACGCGCGGCGAGCGCGAGATCGAGCTGACCCAGCGCGAGTTCGAGCTGCTCGAGTACCTGATGCGCAACGAGCGCATCGTGATCTCGCGCCAGCGGCTGCTCGACGAGGTGTGGGGCTACGACCCCTTCTCGACGACCAACACGATCGAGGTGTTCGTCTCGAATCTGCGCCGCAAGCTCGAGGCCGAGGGCGACTCGCGCCTGCTGCACACGATCCGGGGGGCCGGTTACGTCCTTCGTGCGTAGGCCGCTCGACGCGCTCGCGCGTCTCACGTCCGCGTTCGACAGGCTGCCGATCCGCGTGCGCCTCGCGGGCGTCTCTGCGCTGCTCACCTTCGTGATCCTGCTCGCCTTCGCGCTCGCGATCGGCTCGCTGACGGTGCACAGGATCCGCTCGGACTTCAACCGTCAGGTGGCCTCGACCGCCGAAGGCCTGCCGGCACAGATGCACGTCACGTTCGGGCCGGAAGGAAAGATCCTCACGCCGCTGAGCGACTTCACAGCCAACCACGCGGTCGTGAAGATCCTCAGCCTCGGCTTCCGCGTGCTCGACCAGGCACCTGCCAAGGCGCCCGCGTTCGGGCTCCCCACGAGGACGGCGAAAACGATCAACGGCTATCGCGTGGTCAGCCACCGCGCGATCGTGAGGAACCCGGAGACGGGCGCATACCTCGGCAGCGTCTACATCCAGTACGGACGGCGGGTCTCCGAAACGGAGGCTTCTGTCAAGCGAGTCGAGCTGTTCCTGCTGCTCGGCGTGCTCGCCGGCAGCGTGCTCGCACTGATCGCCGGCATCGCGATCGCCCGCCGCGCGATGAAGCCGATCGCCTCGCTCACCGGAGCCGCCGCCGAGATCGCACGCACGCGTGACCCCTCCCGCCACCTCCCGCAGCCGCAGGCCGACGACGAGGTGGCCGAGCTGGCGCGCACGCTGGAGGGCATGTTGCGCGAGCTCGATGCGGCGCGCTCTGAGACGGAGACGATGCTGGTGCGCCAGCGCGCCTTCGTCGCCGACGCCTCACACGAGCTGCGCACGCCGCTGACCAGCGTGCTGGCGAACCTCGAGCTGCTGGCCGAGGAGCTGAAGGGGGAACAGGGCGACGCGGCACGCTCGGCGCTGCGCTCCTCCAAGCGCATGCGCCGGCTGGTCGGCGACCTGCTGCTGCTCGCTCGCACCGACGCGGCGCGCGCAGAACCGCACGAGCTGTACGACCTCGCGCAGATCGTGGCGGAGGCGGCCAGCGAGCTGAGCGCGGTCAGCGGCGAGCACGAGATCACGCTCGACGTGCACCCGGCAGCGCTCTACGGCGCGCGCGACGAGCTGCACCGCATGGTGATCAACCTGATCGAGAACGCGCTGCGCCACACGCCGGCGGGCACCGAGATCAGCGTCACGACGAGCACGATGCCGGACGGCCGGGTCGAACTGGTGGTGGCCGACAACGGCCCGGGCGTGCCGGCGGAGCTGGCGCCGACCTTGTTCCAGCGCTTCGTGCGCGGCGCAGGCGACCGCGGCGGCTCGTTCGGTCTCGGCCTCGCGATCGTGCATGCCGTCGCGCGCTCGCACAGCGGCAGCGTCGAGCTCGCGCGCTCGCAGCGCGGCGCGCGTTTCGTCGTGCGGCTGCCCGGCGCCTCAGACCTCGACGACGACGGGAAGCACCATCGGTCGTCGCTTCAGGCGGTCGTAGACTAGCTGCGCGAGATCGTCGTGCAGCAGCTGCGTGAGCAGGTCGACCTCACGCACCTGCTCTTTCGCGGCGCGTCGCAGCGAGGTCTCGACGGTGCTGCGGATCTCCTCGTCCAGCTCGTCCGCCTGGTCGAGGAACGGCACGCCGCGGAAGATCACCTCGGGGTCGGCGACGGAGGCGCCGTCGTGCTCGGCGATCGTGACGACGACGATGAAGATGCCGTCCGCGGAGAGCATGCGGCGGTCGCGCAGCGCGGCATCCGCCATCTCCCCCAGCTCGACGCCGTCGACGAAGATCATGCCAGCCTGCTCGCGCTCGCCGAAGCGTGCGCCGCGCGCGTCGATCTCGAGCGGCAGCCCGTTGTCGCCCTGGAAGATGTCATCCGGATCGACGCCCACCGCCTCGGCCAGCTGCGCGTGCAGGCGCAGGCGCTTGAAGTCGCCGTGGAACGGCATCACGTAGCGCGGCTTGACGAGGTTGAGCATCAGCTTCACCTCCTCGGTGTAGCCGTGACCAGAGGCGTGCACGGGCGCGTCGCGCGGCGTGATCACGTCGCAGCCGATGTGGTAGAGCCGGTCGATCGTCTCGTTGACCGCGCGCTCGTTGCCGGGAATCGGCGTGGCGGAGAACACGACCGTGTCCCCGGCCTTCAGCTCGACCTGGCGGTGGTCGCGGTAGGCCATGCGGCGCAGCGCCGACAGCGGCTCACCCTGCGAGCCGGTCGAGATGATCACGATGCGGTCGTTCGGCAGGTCGGTGATCTCGCGCGGGCCGACGAGCATGCCCTCGGGCACCTCGATGTGACCGAGCGAGCGGCCGATGCCGACGTTCTTGCGCATCGAGCGGCCGACCAGCGCGACCTTGCGGCCGAGCGCCTCGGCGGCATCCACGACCTGCTGCACGCGATGGATGTTCGAGGCGAAGCTGGTGACGACGATGCGCCCCTCGCAGCGGGCGAACACCTCCTCGAGGTGCGGCCCGACGACCGACTCCGAGGGCGAGAAGCCCTCGCGGTCGACGTTCGTCGAATCGCCGCACAGCAGCAGCACGCCCTCCCGGCCCAGCTCGGCCAGCCGCGACACGTCCGCGGGGGGCCCGTCGACCGGCGTCTGGTCGAACTTGTAGTCGCCGGTGATCAGCACGCTGCCGAGCTCGGTGCCGAGCACCACGGCCGTCGAGTCGGGGATCGAGTGCGTCATGTGCACCAGCTCCAGCGAGAAGGGCCCGAGGTCGACCGTTTCGCCGGTGTCGGTCTCTTCGACCGCGACGTCGCGCAGTTTGTGCTCGTCGAGCTTGGAGCGCGCCATCGCGCACGTGAGCGCGCCGGCGAAGACCGGGATGTCGGGCTGGCCCAGCTCGCGCAGCACCCACGGCAGCGCGCCGAGGTGGTCCTCGTGACCATGCGTGACGACGATCCCCTCGATGTCCTCGACGCGCTCGCGCAGGTAGGCGAAGTCCGGCAGCACGAGGTCGATGCCGACCATCTCGGGCGTCGGGAAGCGCAGGCCCACGTCCACCACGACGAGCCGGTTCTCGTACTCGACGACCGTCATGTTCTTGCCGATCTCGCCGATGCCCCCGAGGGGCAGCACACGGAGCTTTCCGCTCACGCGGGGGTGCCGGCGAGCAGGCCGTGGCGTTCGAGCATCTGCCGCACCGCCGCCTCCTCGTCGGAGGTGGCCGGCACGAGCGGCAGCCGCAGGCCGCCGGCGTCGAAGCCGAGCATGTTCAGCGCCGCCTTCGTGCAGGTCGGGTTCGACGTCAGGAACAGGGTCTCGTAGACGTCGCGCAGCGATACGTCTATCTCCTCGCGCCGCTCGGGCTCGTCGACCATCCTGCGCATCTCGCTGCCGACGACGTGGCTGGCGACGCTGATCACACCCGCGCCGCCCATCTCCAGCGTGCGCAGGAAGGTCGCGTCGTCGCCCGCGTACACGTCGAGTCCCTCGATCGGCTGCAGCTCCTGCGGGTTGGCCTGCTTGACGCCCGCGATCCCCTCGATCTGAGCCAGCTCCGCGAGCAGCGGCGGCGGGATGTTCGTGCCCGTGCGAGCGGGGATGTTGTAGAGCAGCGTCGGCGTCTCGGTGGCCCCTGCGACCGCTTCGTAGTGGCGCTTGAGCCCCAGCGGGCTGGGCCTGTTGTAGTACGGCGTGACGGACAGCACCGCGTCGACGCCGAGATCCGCGGCGCGTTCGGTCAGGTGGACCGCCTGGCGCGTGTCGTTGGTGCCGGTGCCGGCGATGATCGACTTGCCGGGCGGGCGCTCCGCGACCGCCAGCGCGATCAGCCCCAGCTGCTCCTCTTCGGAGAGCGTCGAGGCCTCGCCGGTGGTGCCTGCCACGACGAAACCGTCCGAGCCGTGCTCGGCGAGGTGGCGCATCAGCGTCACGAACGCCTCCTCGTTGACGCGGTTGCGCTCGTCGAACGGCGTGATGATCGCGGTCAGAACCGCGCCCAGCTCCAGCATCGGCTCAGTATCTCACGCTCGGCTGTCGCCGAACAGCAGCGACTCCAGCCCGATCGTCAGCGGCTCGGGCAGCTCGCCCACCCTGCGCACGGCCAGCAGCACGCCCGGCATGAAGCTCTCGCGCCCGATCGTGTCATGGCGGATCGTGAGCGTCTGCGCGAGATCGCCGAGGATCACCTCCTGGTGGGCGACGAGCCCGGGCAGGCGCACGGAATGGATCGGCGGCTCGGCGCCGCCGCCGGCCGCGGCCATCAGCTCCGCCGTGCGTTTCGCCGTGCCCGAGGGAGCGTCGAGCTTCGCGTCGTGATGCAGCTCGACGATCTCGGCCCTCTGCATGTGCGCGGCGGCCTGCTCGGCGAAGCGCATCATCAGCACCGCGCCGATCGCGAAGTTGGGGGCGATCAGGACGTTGCGCTGCGCCTCGCGCGCGGCCTCGGCGAGCGGCGCCGAGTCGAAGCCGGTGGTGCCGATCACCACGTGCACGCCGCCGCGCAGCGCGCCGAGCGCGTTCTCGAGCGCCGTGTCGGGCTGCGTGAAGTCGACCAGCACGTCCGCTTCCGGCAGCACCTCGGCGACGGTCGTGGACAGCTGCGGGTCTGCACGCCCGGTCAGCTGCATGTCCTGCGCGCCCTCGACGGCGGCGCAGACCGCCTCCCCCATGCGGCCGGCCGCGCCGGCCACCGCCACGCGGATCACGCCGCAGACAGCTCCGGCGACACCGGCGCGAGCGCGGCGCGGAACGCCGCCTCGTCGCTTCCGATGCCCGCCGCGCTGAGCTTCTCGGGCGCGTACAGCTCGCTCGCCAGCTCGACGAGGTCGTCGCGCGTCACCGCGTCGATGCGCTCGATCACCTC
>DASWSH010000033.1:0-5518 GCA_036402735.1 Solirubrobacteraceae bacterium
ACCGGGCTCGTGCGGCGCGAGTGGCACCCGCTCGACCACCTGCCGCTCTCGGCCTCCTACAGCAACGCCGTGATCGCCACCAGGAGCTGGCCCTTCGACTACTTCCACATCAACTCCATCGACCAGCGGCCGAACGGGACCACCCTGATCTCCGCCCGCAACACCTGGTCGCTGTACGAACTGAACAGCGCCACCGGCCAGGTGGTCGCGACGATCGGTGGCAAGCAGTCCTCGGTGAACATCCTGGGCGCCGCGCGCACCGCCTACCAGCACGACGCCCAGGTGCTGCCGAACGGCACGATCAGCATCTTCGACAACGGCGCGGTGCCGAAGGTGCATCCGCAGTCACGCGGCCTGATCGAGAGCGTCAACGGAACGGCGCGCACGGCGACGCTGCTCGCGCAGTTCGAGCACCCCCAGCCGCTCAGCGCGGGCAGCCAGGGCAACCTGCAGCCGCTGTCCAACGGCGACTTCTTCATCGGCTGGGGATCGCAGCCGTACTTCTCGGAGTTCGCCGCCACCGGGCAGCTGCTGTTCGACGCGCACATGCACGGCAGCTACCAGGCCTACCGCGCGTACCGCTTCCCCTGGACGGGCGCTCCCGCCAGCACGCCCTCGCTCGCGCTGAACGAAAAGAGCTCCAAGCTCACGGCCTACGCGAGCTGGAACGGCGACACGCGCACCGCCGGCTGGCAGCTGCTCGCCGGCGCGAACTCCGCGCGCCTGCACGTCGTCTCGACCAGCTCTCGCGCCGGCTTCGAGACAGCGCTGAGCGTCCCCGCAAAGTCGGCGTATTTCGCCGTCCGCGCGCTCGACGCGAGCGGTAGTGTGATCGGTACCTCGCGCGCGATCCACGGCTGAACCGCCGCCGCGCGCATACCGAGCGCCCGCCGGGCGCAGGAACCCAGTGACCGATAAGCCACTGAGACGCAAACCGGGGAAAGAACCCCGCCCCGCCCGCGCAGGCCGTGCGAGCCAGCCGGTCCGGCCCGCCGCGCGCAGCGCTCGCTACCGTCCGTTGCCCACCGGCAGCCACGGCCTGGACCGTGACGCGGTGCGCCGCGACCAGGGCGCGCGCCTGCGCGCAGCGATGGCCGAGCTGATCGCCGCCGCCGGCTACCCCGCGGTGCGCATCGCCGACCTAGCGCGCCTCGCTCACGTCTCGCCACCGACGCTCTACAGCCTCTACGCCGATAAGCAGCAGCTCTTCCTCGGCGCCTACGACGACGTCGCGCGCCGCGCCGGCGAGGCGATCGTGCATGCCTTCGACGAGCACGACCGCGACGAGCTGCGTCTGCCCGCCGCGTTCCGCGCGTTCGGCGAGCTCGCCGCGGAGGACCCGCACGGCGTCTCGCTGCTGGTCAGCGGCGCGCTCGCCGCGGGCCCGGAGGTGCTGGACAGGCGCCGCCATCTGCTCGACGCGCTCGAGGCCTTCGTCGGCGCTCGCCTCGACGGCTCGCCGCGATGCGAGGGCGACCTGATCGTGCGCGCCCAGCTCGGCGGCATCCGCGAGGTCACCGCCGCGCGCCTGCGCGCCGGGCGCCAGCGCGAGCTGCCCGCGCTCGCCGACACGCTCTCGCGCTGGGTCACCTGCTACCCGCAGCGGCTGCCGGAGGGCCTCGCAGCGCCCGCCGCGGGCGCGCATGACGACGCTGCCGAGCCGACGGAGGCGCATGCGCGATCGAGGCCGCCGTCGGCCCCGCTGCCGAGCGGGCGCAGCGAGCTCTCACGGCAGGCGATCGTCAAAAGCCAGCGCGAACGCATCGTCGACGCGACCGCCGCGATCGTCGCGGAGAAGGGGCTTGCCGCTCTCACGATCCCGGAGATCGCGCGTCGTGCGAACGTCTCGCACGAGACCTTCTACTCGATCTACCCCTCCAAGCACGACGCCTTCCTCGGTGCGCAGAAGGTCGGCATGCACCAGGCCCTGCGCGTCACCGTCGAGGCCTACCGCGCGCACGAGCGCGACTGGCCGGCGGCCGTCGGCGCCGGACTGCACGCGCTCTCCTGCTACCTCGCCACCGAGCCGGACCACGCGCGGCTCACGATGGTCGACACCTACGCCGCGAGCCCCGCCGCGATCGCCACGCGCGAGTCGGCGATGTCAGCCTTCCGGGCCTACCTCACGCCCAGCCACGAGCGCGCGCCGGCGCAGCATCCGGTGGTCGTCGAGGCGCTCGTCGGCGGCATCTGGCAGCTGCTGCACCACTACGTCGAGCGCGGCTGCGCGCATGAGCTGCCGGCGCTCACGCCGCAGCTCACGTACTTCGCGCTGACGCCGTTCCTCGGCGCCGAGCACGCGGCGAGCGTGGCGCTCGCCGCGGGCCCGTCGGGCTGAGCCGGTCTGCGCGCCCGCGTCCGGCTCGGCCGCTCGGCCGCGTTCAGGGTGTCGCGACCGGCGCGCCGTGCAGGCTTTCCTTCGACTCCTCGCGCTCGGCCCACCAGTCGCTGACGGAATCGAGTGCGCCGCCGATGATGCCCTCGCGGAACGCCTTCGTGTCGTTCAGATGCGGCAGCTCGTCCGCGGGCAGCTCGAGATCGAGGAACTCGCAGATCGGCGCGAGACCCTGCTCGGGTTTCCACACCAGCAGGCGCTCCGCCGGCACGTCGGCCTGCACCTGCGCGTTCCAGCGATCCATCGCCGCGATCAGCTTCGCTCCGTCGGTCGCTCCGTGGAACGCGCCGCCCTCGTCGAAGTTCAGCTTCGACATCAGTGCGATGTAGCGCTGCCACAGCGGGTCCACCACGCAGCGCGCTTTCGTCAGGTAGTGCAGCACCGTGTCGCCGTGCCACATGCCCCAGATCGTCTTCTGCATGCTGCGCGCCCATTCCTCGCCGCCGCGCACGCTCAGGATCACCTTCGACTCGGGGTAGTACTCGATCAGGTCCCTGTAGAAGAACGCAGACGGCCAGTCGACCGTGGAGCAGGCGTCCCCGAAGATCGCATCCCAGTCGGGCTTGCCCTCGACGACGGCTTCCCACAGCGGCAGACCCTTCTCGAGGTCCAGCAGCAGGTCGCGCATGTGGTAACAGGGCCCGCAGTCGAGTTGCTGCAGGGCGAACATCTGCGTCGTTGTCGCCGTTCGGGGAAGTCCCGCTCCGATCACCTTCATGTGGCTGCTCCTTTTGTCGTGAGCCCGCCTGAATGGCCCCCCTCAGGGCAAGCGCAACCGTCGGCTGCTCGGGCTGGTGAAGGGCTCTCTAGTGGCCTCAACCTCACCCTATGCCCGCAGTAGCGAAATCCCTGTCGAGCAGGGGCGAAGAATTTCGTAAGCAGCCCGCCGCAGTTATGTTCTGCGCGAACTTCTTACGTTCTCAGGCACGAATGTCGAGCACGACCTTGCCGGTCGCGCGACGCTCGTCGAGCGTCTGCAGCGCCTCGGCGGCCTGCTCCATCGCGAAGCGCTGCCCGACGACAGGCTGCACCGCGCCGGCCGCGATCAGCTCGCCCACCGCCGCACCGATCTCGCGGTTCAGCTCGGGCTTGCCCATCACGTAGGCGCCCCAGCCGGCTCCCACCACCTCGGTGTTGCGAAGCAGCAGCCTGTTGACGCGCACCTCCGGGATCGAGCCTCCCGTGAAGCCCACCACGATCACACGGCCGTTCTCGCGCAATGAGCGCAGGCTGTCCAGGAAGCGATCGCCGCCGACCGGGTCCAGCACGACGTCCACGCCGCCATCGGAGAGCTCCACCACGCGGTCCTTCCAACCGTCCTGCACGAGCACCACCTCGTCCGCCCCCGCCTCGCGCGCGACCTGCGCCTTCTCCTCCGTCGAGACGGCCGCGATCGTGCGCGCGCCGAGACCCTTCGCGACCTGCAGCGAGGCGGTCCCCACGCCTCCGGCCGCCCCGTGCACGAGCACGGTCTCGCCCGCCGCCAGCCTGCCCCGCAGCTTCAGCGAGAAGTACGCGGTGTGGTAGTTCAGCACCAGCGCGGCGCCCTGCGCGAAGTCGAGCTCGCCCAGCGGGAACGTGAAGAACTCCGGTGCGACCGCGGTCTCCGCCCAACCGCCGAGCGCGCAGAACGCTGCGACGCGGTCGCCCGCCTTGACCGCGGCCCCCGTGGGCGCGCTGCGCACCACGCCGCCCACCTCGCTGCCCGGCACGAACGGCAGCGGCGGTTTCATCTGGTACTGCCCGCGCGTCTGCAGCAGCTCCGGGAACGACACTCCCGCCACGTGCACGTCGACCACCACGCCCTCGCCCGGCGTGAGCATGTGCGACGCCTCCGGCTCCGACGTGTCCACCAGCGACAGCGCCCGCTCCGGGCCTTCCTCGTTGACTATCTGGATCGCTCTCATGGCGGGTGATTATCACGGGCCCGCCGCCGCCGGGGCGCGCCGCCGCACGTGGCAGGGCGGGCAGGCCGCCGCCGGGGCGCGCCGCCGCACGCGGCAGGGGCGGGCAGGCCGCGGGGCAGCGCGGCGGCGTGCCGGGGCGCGCTACGCTGGCGCCCCCCGTGAGCCACGGCCGCCGCACGATCCGCCGGGCCTACCTGCTCGGTGCCGCGATCCTCGCCCTCGCCGCCGCGTGGGCCCTGTCGCACCATGGCAGCAGCACGGCAGCCCGACCTGCCGGCACCCATTCCTCGAACGCGGGAGCCATCCCGCTCGCCACGCCGGCCGCGCAGTCTCTCCCGGCCACGGCACAAGCCACGCCGGCCCGCCCCGCCGCGACGCAGCCCGCCCCGGCCGCCACCGGCGCCGCCACGAGCCCTCTCGCCGGCCGGATCGTGACCGTCGACCCCGGCCACAACGGCGGCAACTTCACGCACCCGCGGCAGATCGCGCGGCTGGTGCCGGACGGCAACGGCGAGAAGGAATGCGACACGACCGGCACGGCCGCGCCCGACGGCTACCGCGAGACCGACTTCAACTGGAGCGTCGCGCAGCGACTGCGAGCTCTGCTGGCCGCGGCGGGCGCGCACGTCGTGCTGACGCGCTCGAGCAACACCGGCGTCGGGCCATGCGTGAACGAACGCGCTGGGATCGGCAACCGCGCGCACAGCGACGTTGCGATCTCGATCCACGCCGACGGCGGCCCGCCCGGCGGCTCGGGCTTCGCGGTGCTCGTGCCCGCGCCCGTGCCCGGCGGCGACCGCGCGATCGTCTCGTCCTCCAGGCACTTCGCGCTGGACGTGCGCGCGGCGCTGCTGGCGATCGGACTGCACACCTCGACCTATGACGGGTCCGGCGGGCTTGCGGCGCGCACAGACCTCGGCGGGCTCAACCTCTCGACGCGGCCGAAGGTGTTCGTCGAGGTCGGCAACATGCAGAACCGCCCCGACGAGGCGCCGATGGAGTCGGCCGCCTACCGCGAGCGCGTGGCGCGCGCGCTGCTTGCTGCGATCGAGCGCTTCCTGCCGCCGCGATAGCGCGTCTAGGCGCGCGCCTCGTCGCGCGCGACGGCCGGCGCGTCGAAGCGGACCCACACGGTTGCGCCCGTGATGGCGGCGACGGTGAGCACCGACGGCCAGGCGCCGATCGCGCGGGCCAGCACGTGCGAGGCCACGAACGC
>DASWSH010000034.1:0-12218 GCA_036402735.1 Solirubrobacteraceae bacterium
GGCGCGGAGGAGCCGAAGCCGTCGAGCCCCTCCTTCACGATCGTGCCGGACGCGACCGCCAGCTCGGCCAGGCGCGAGCCGCACTGGTTGGCATTGCCGCCGACGTCGACGCCCTGATCCAGCGACCACCAGCCGCGCGGCGCGACCCGCGAGAGCGGGTAGAGCGGGAACACCCAGCCGGCGCTGCTCATCGGATACGGGCTTCCCGCGAACAGCGGCGCCGCAGGCGCCGAGGGTGTGCCGCCCGCCACGGGCGCGCTACCGCCGGTGGCCGTCGTGTTGAGGACCGGCGGCGCGGACTGTGCCGCCGGCGCGCTGCCGCGCGAGCCCGGCGCCACGATGCCGCCGACGGTGCCGGTGCCCGCAGGGGCCGCCGACGCGCTCAGCAGAAAGCCCGCAAAGGGAACGAGTACGAAGATCGCAGTGCGCGCCAGTAGGCGCAGAAGGCCTCGCATGTGCCTCTCGTAGTCGGCCTACGGGGTTAGCTGACGGGCTAGCGGAAGAGGTTTTCTCCTTCGCCTCCCGCGGATTACCGCGGAACTCGCCCCAACAACTTGGGCCCCCCGCTCCCGAGCACGGCCCGGGATTAGGCGTGCGCGCACACTAACGAAACGTACGGCGGCATGCGTCGCCGCGGCGCGGTCGCGTTGCAACGATCGACTTTACGGCTAACGCCGCGACGTGAAGAACGCCGTCAACAGCTCGCCGCACTCCGCCCCCAGCAGGCCGCCCGCGACGACCGGCCGGTGGTTCAGTCGCGGCTCGCCCGTCACGTCGAGCACGCTGCCGCACGCTCCCGCCTTGGGATCGTTCGCGCCATACACGAGCCGGGGCACGCGCGCGAGCACGAGCGCTCCCGCGCACATCGCGCACGGCTCGAGCGTCACGTACATCACGGTGTCGAGCAGCCGCCAGCTCTCGTACACGCGCGCGGCCTCGCGCAGCACGAGGATCTCGGCGTGCGCGGTCGGATCTGCGCGCAGCTCGCGCTCGTTGTGCGCGCTGGCCACGAGCTCCCCGTCCCGTACGAGCACCGCGCCGATCGGCACGTCGTCGTGTTCAAGAGCACGCTCGGCCTCGCGTATTGCGAGCCTCATGAAGTAGTCGTCGCGTGGGAAGAAGTGTCCGCTCATCGAAACCGCCCGAGGAGTCTGCGAGAGTCCCTCCCAGCCGGAGGCCGGCGGCGCTTCATCATTACGAACTGACGATGCGTCCCACGACTCCAGATCACCTTCCCTCCGCTCCGCCGCCGAGCACCCGCGAGGGGCGGCTGTCCGTCGCCCACGCGCGCAGCGGCCGCGGCACACGCCGGCTCGCGGTCGCCGCCGCCGCCAGCCTGACGCTGCTGCTCGTAGGGGGCGCAGGCCCCGCCTGGGCACAGCCCGCGCCGCCGCAGCGCATCGTCGTCGCCCTCGCCGCCGGGCCGCACGGCGCGCACGCGACCTCGGCGCAGGCCGGCACGCGCACGACGATCGTCTCGCCCCGCCCCGGCGAGAGCATCGCGCGCGCGCTGAAGCGGCTGCGCGCCAGCCACGCGGTGCGCTGGGCCGTGCCGGACTACAAAGCACAGACGGCCGGGCTCCCCGATGACCCCGGCGACAGCACCGAAGCAGGTGGCTGGGCGAAGCTGCAGTGGAACTTCACCGGGCCCTTCAGCATCAACGCGCCGCAGGCATGGGCGAATCTGGAAGCGGACGGCGCGCCCGGCGGCAAGGGCGTGACGATCGCCGTGCTCGACACGGGCGTCGCGTACGCGAACCGCGGCCGCTTCCGCATCTCCCCCGACTTCAACCGCTGGCAGTTCGTGCGCGGCTATGACTTCGTCGACCACGACCCCTATCCGAACGATCGCAACGGCCACGGCACGTTCGTCGCCTCGACGATCGCCGAGCAGACCAACAACGGCGTCGGTCTCACCGGGCTGGCATATGGCGCGAGCATCATGCCGGTGCGGGTGCTCGACACCGCCGGCGAAGGTGAAGCTTCGACGATCGCCGAAGGCGTGCGCTTCGCCGTTAGCCACGGTGCGCAGGTGATCAACCTCAGCCTCGAGTTCTCGCCCGGCGTGCGGGCTTCGGACATCCCCCAGCTGATCTCCGCGCTGCGCTACGCGCATCGCCACCGCGTCGTCGTGGTCGCGGCGGCCGGGAACGAGGGTCACACGGCCGTCGCCTACCCCGCTCGCGCGCCCGACGTGGTCTCCGTCGGAGCGACGACCGAGCACGGCTGTCTCGCCGCCTACTCCAACGACGGCTCGGGGCTGACGCTGGTCGCGCCGGGCGGCGGCCCGGATGCGGCGCTGCCCGGCGATCCCAACTGCCTGCCCGAACAGCCGGGCCGCGACATCTTCCAGGTCACGTTCACCGGCAGCTCTCCGCGCCGCTTCGGCATCCCGACCGGCTACGAAGGCACCTCCATGGCCACACCCCACGTCGCGGCCGTCGCGGCGCTCGTGATCGCCAGCGGCGTGCTCGGCAAGCACCCCACGCCGGCGCAGATCACCACGCGCCTGCGTGCGACCGCACGCAAAATCGGTGATCCGGCCGACACGCGGCTGTACGGCGCGGGGCTGCTCGACGCCGGCGCGGCGACCGCACCCGGCGGGCCCGGCGCTGTGAAGGGCTAGCCGCGGCGTCCGCGGATCACCAGAAAATGCCACGCACGGTCGAGATGAGCACGGCGAGCAGCGCCGGCGGCCCGGTGCCGGACAGCGTCGAGATGGTCGTGGTCGGCGGCGGCATCGTCGGCCTGGCCGTCGCCCGCGAGCTGCTCGCGCGGCGCCCCGGCGCGCGGCTGTGCGTGCTCGAGCGCGATGCGCAGCTGGGGCAGCACCAGACCGGCCACAACTCCGGCGTGATCCATGCCGGCGTCTACTACGTGCCCGGATCGCTGAAGGCCCGGCTGTGCGTAGAAGGGGCGCGTGAGATGTACGAGTACTGCGCGCAGCGCGGGCTGCCGAGCGAGCGCTGCGGCAAGGTGATCCTCGCCACCGACCGCTCTGAGCTCGAGCGGCTGGATGAGCTCGAGCGGCGCGGCCGCGCAAACGGCGTGCCGGGCCTGCGTCGCATCGGCAGCGAGGAGATCCAGGAGCTCGAGCCGCACGCGCGCGGCATCGACGGGCTGCACTCGCCGGCCACCGGAATCGCCGACTTCGGCGCGGTGTGCCGCGCCTACGCCGCCGACGTGACCGCCGCGGGCGGCACGATCGCAACCGGCTGTGAGGTCACCGGCGTCCAGCGCGCTCAGCAGGCCCTGCGCCTCGAGCACCGCGACGGTGTCATCGAGACCGCCAACGCCGTGTTCTGCGCCGGCGCCTGGGCGGACCGGCTGGCGGTCGCCGCCGGTGCCGATCCCGACCCGCGCATCGTCCCCTTCCGCGGCGCCTACCTGCGGCTCGTCCCCGAGCGCCGCCATCTCGTGCGCTCGCTGATCTATCCGGTGCCCGACCCGTCGCTGCCCTTCCTCGGCGTGCATCTCACCAAGCACATCGACGGCGACGTGCTGGTCGGCCCGACCGCGCTGATGGCCGGCGCGCGCGACGCCTACCAGCTGACGCGCGTGCGCGGCCGCGACCTGCTCGACACGCTCGCGTGGCCCGGCACGTGGCGGATGCTGGCGAGGTGGTGGAGGACTGGCGTGACGGAGCTGCGCCACGCGGCGCTGCGGTCCGCCTTCGTGCGTGCTGCCGCGCGCTACGTTCCCGAGCTGCGCAGCTCCGACGTGCTGCCCTCCTTCGCCGGCGTGCGCGCCCAGGCGCTCGGGCGCGACGGGCGACTGGTCGACGACTTCGTGTTCTCGCACACCGAGCGCGCCCTGCACGTGCGCAACGCGCCATCGCCCGCGGCCACTTCCTCGCTGGCGATCGCGCGTCACGTCGTCGACGAGGCCGAGCGCGCGTTCCGGCTCGCCTGATCGCGCCGCAGCCCGATCAGGCGTTGCCGGCGTCACCGGCAGCGCCGGCCGCGACCAGCCGCGCGATCGCGTCGGGAACACCCTCGTGGGCGGTCGCGAAACGCGGCGACCAGCCCAGCTCGCGCTTGATCTTGGCGTTGCTCGAGCGTGCCGAGCGGACGACCGCATCGACGGCGTTGCTGCCCGCCGCGAGCCGCGCGACCAGCGCCGGGATCCGCCGCGGGCGCCCCACGCCGAGCGCCTGCGCCGTCAGCACCATGAACTCGTAGAACGTGATCGGCTCGTCGTCGACGACGTGGTAGATCGAGCCCGCCGGTCCATGCGGGTCCGCGGCCTCCACCAGCGCCGCTGCGACGTCGTGGACGTGCACCACATCCCACAGGTTCGAGCCGCTTCCGATCACGGCGAAGCGTCCCGGCTGGCGCAGGCGCGGAACCAGCTCGTGCGCGTACCAGCCGCCCGGCCCGTACACGTGCGAAGGCCGCACGATCACTGCCGGCAGGCCCGACTCGAGCACCATCCGCTCGCCCTCCTGCTTGGTGCGTCCGTACGGCGTCTGCACGGGCAGCGGACGATCCTCGCTGAGCAGATCGCCGCGCGCGTCGCCCGTCACCACAGTCGAGCTGAACACGAACCGCGGAGCGCCACCGTTCGGCTCCAGCGCCGCGCACGCCGCCAGCAACCGCTTCGTGCCGCCCACGTTGACCTCGCGAAGCCTGCGCTCGCTGCGCTGCGAGGCGATCTCGGCGGCGAGGTGGATCACGCAGTCGGGCCGCGCCTGCGCGAGTGCCGCGTCCAGGCCGCCGTCCTCGCCGAGATGCCCACGCACCGCTGAGGTGCCGGCGGGCTCGGAACCCTCCCGCCGCACGAGCGCCACGACCTCCTGCCCCTGCTCGAGCAGTTGCCGGCAGGTGGCTCCGCCGATGAAGCCGCTCGCACCTGTCACGAGCACACGCATGCGCCGAGCCTACATCCGCGCCGTCGAGCGCGCCGCCTCGGCGATCCCGCCGGCGGCATCGGCGATCACCGCCGCCATCTCGCCCCGGAAGCGCTCCCGTCCGAAGCCGCGCGCGTTCTCCCGCGCCGCCCGCTCGTCGAGATCGAGCCGCTCGAAGATCTGCATCGCCTGCGCCAGCGATTCCGCCGACTGCTCGCCGAACAGCAAGCCCGTGCTGCCGTCGAGCACCGTCTCGAGCGCGCCGCCCACGCCGTAGGCGATCACGGGCAGGCCCGCGGCCTGCGCCTCGACCGGCACGATGCCGAAGTCCTCCTCGCCGGGGAACAGCAGCGCCCTGGCACCGCTGAGCAGCTCGTCGCGCTCGCGTGCGGAGACCGTGCCGAGGTAGCGGATCGAGGATCCCGCATGCTCGGCACGCACGGCTGCCAGCGCGCGCCCGTCGCCGGCCACGCGCAGCTCGCGACCGAGCCGTTCGCATGCCGCGGCAGCGACATCGACGCGCTTGTAGGGCACGACCCGCCCGAACGCGAGGTAGTACTCGCCGGCCCTGCGCTGCAGCTGCAGGTAGTGCTCGACGTCGACGGGCGGATGCACCACACGCGCGTCGCGGCCGTAGAAGCGCTCGATGCGCGCCGCGACATGGCGTGAGTTCGCGACGAACACGTCGACGCCGGCCGCGCCTTCACGATCCTCGCGCCGCAGCCGCGCGAGCAGCGGCGGCAGCGCCAGCCGCGTGAGCCGACCGACCTCCTCGCCCGCCAGGAACCCCTCCTCCCAGGCGTAGCGCATCGGCGTGTGGCAGTAGCAGACATGCGGAACGCCGGCGGGCCTTCGCACGTTCTTCGCGCACGCGTGGCTACTCGACAGCACGAGGTCGAAACCCGACAGGTCGAAGGAGCGGAAAGCCCGGTTCATCAGCGGCAGCAGCTTCGGGTACTGGCGCGTCGCGCCCGGCAGGCGGTCCAGGAACGAGGTGTGCACCGGCCGTCCTTTGATGCTCTGCGGCCACGGCGCGGGGTCGTAGACGGACGTGAACAGCTCCGCCTGCGGGAACATCTCCAGCAGCTCCATCACGACCTGCTCGGAGCCGCCCGGAATCGTCAGCCAGTCGTGCACGACGGCCACGCGCGGGAAGCGCTCGCGCAGGCTTTCCAGCAGCGGCGTGGCGGTCGTGCTGGCTACGGGCGCGGCGGCTGGCTCCACCGGCCCGAGGGTATTACACGCCCCGCGGCCTGGGATCATGCCTCGCCACATGGCCCCCCCTCGGACGCTTCACGGCCGCGACATCGTCTGCGTCGGGTTCGCCGACTGGGACACCGAGCTGTGGACCAATCAGCACCATCTGATGTCGCGCCTCGCGCACGAGAACCGCGTGCTGTTCGTCGAGTCGCTCGGGCTGCGCCGCCCGCAGCTGGCCGGCCGCGACCTGCGCCGCATCGCCCGGCGGCTGCGGCGGGGTCTCGCGCCGCCGCGCTCACACGACGGTCTCAGCGTGCTCTCACCGCTCGTGATCCCGCTGCACGGCAATCGCCTCGTGCGCGCGCTCAACGCGCGCCTGCTGCCGGCGCTGGTCGGCCGCGCGGCGCGGCGGCTCGGCCTGCGCCGGCCGATCCTGTGGTCCTACGTGCCCCAGGCAGAGGCGCTGCTCGACGTGCTCGACCCTTCGCTGGTCGTCTACCACTGCGTCGATGACATCTCCGCGCTCGCCCTGATCGACACAGCCAGCTTCCTCGCCGCCGAGCGCCGCTTCGCCGCGCGCGCGGACCTCGTGCTGGCGAGCGCGCCCGAGCTGGTGCGGCGCATGCGCGAGCTGTCGCACAACGTGCTCGAGGCACCCAACGTGGCCGACACGGAGCTGTTCGCCACCGCTTTGCTGGCCGGCCCGGACGATCCGGGGATCGCCGCGCTGCCGCACCCGAGGGTCGTCTTCACCGGCGCGATCTCCTCGATCAAGATCGACGTGCCGCTGCTGGCCGAGCTGGCGCGCAGCAGGCCGCATATCTCCTTCGCGCTGGTCGGACCGGTCGGCGCAGGCGACCCCCGCACCGACGTCTCCGAGCTCGCCGCCGAGCCGAACGTGCACCTGCTGGGCATGCGCGCCTATGCGGATCTGCCAGCGGTGCTGCGTGGCGCCGACGCCGCGCTGATCCCGTACGCGCGCAACGAGCTGACCGACAGCATCTTCCCGATGAAGGTCTACGAGTACCTCGCGGCGGGACTGCCGGTCGTCTCCACGCCTTTGCCGGCGCTCGCGCAGGTGCCGCAGGTCGCGAAGGCAGCCGACGCCGCCGGCTTGGGCCGGCTGCTCGACGAGGCGCTCGCGCGGGGCGGCGCGGCCGAACGCGCCGATCGCTCGCGCGCCGCGATGAGCCACTCCTGGGAGCGGCGCCTGATCGAGATCGGCGAGGCGGTCGAAGCGCTGTGAGGGACGTGTTCGTGACCACGCACACCCCTGCCGTCGGCTCGGGCCACTCGATGCGCTCCTACGGCATCGTGCGCGCGCTCGCACAGCACCGTCCCGTCGACCTGCTGTACGTGCGCTTCGACGCGAGCGAGCCGCACCCCGTCTACCGCGCGATCGACGGTGTCGCGCTGCACGAGGTCGAATCCTCGCGTGGGGCCAGGCGCCTGATCACCTACGCCGCAGCCCGCGCGGCCCGCGTGCCGGCGTGGGTGGCTCGCGGTATCTCTCCCGAGCTGGCCGCCGCCGCCACGCGCCTGGCCGCGGCGCCGGATAGCGGCAGGGTGATCGCGGACGGCCCCGCCGGCTTCGCGACGCTGGCGCGCCTCGCCCGGCGGCGTCCCGTGATCTACAACGCCCACAACCTGGAGTCCACGTTCCGCCACGAGCTGACCGAGCGCGGCGCGCGCGAGCGCGAGCTGCTGCGCTCCTTCGAGCGCGGCGTGCTGGAAGCTGCGGCGGAGTCGTGGATGGTCAGCCACGCCGACCTCGAGGGCGCGCGCGAGCTGTATCCCGGCGCGCGGCTGCGCTACGTGCCCAACGTGGTCGACGCCGCCGCGATCACGCCCGCTGCCGGTGCGGCGAACGCGACCAGGAACGTGCTCTTCGTCGCCACCTTCACCTACCCGCCGAACCGGCAGGCGCTGCGGTTCCTCGTCGATGAGGTGCTGCCGCGCGTGTGGCAGCAGCTGCCCGACGCGCGGCTGACGGTCGCAGGCACCGGTCTGAGCGAGCCACCCAGCTCCGACGCGCGCGTGCGCGCGCTCGGCTTCGTCGCGGAGCTCGACGCCGTGTATGCCGAGGCGAGCTGCGCGGTGGTCCCGCTGCTGCAGGGCGGCGGCACGCCGCTGAAGCTGGTCGAGGCGCTCGCGCACGGCGTGCCCGTCGTCGCCACCGCGCGCGCCGCCGCCGGCCTCGAGGTGCGCGACGGCGAGCACTGCCTGATCGCGGACGGCGCCGAGGCCTTCGCCGCCGCCCTCGTCTCGGTGCTGCGCGACGGCGCACCGGAGATCGGCCGGCGCGGCCGCGAGCTGGCGCTCGAGCGCTACTCGATCGAGGCGCTCGGCCGGCTGCTGTCCGAGCGCTGACAGCCGGGTCGCCGGCAAACCCAGGCAAGGCGCGCCGCACCGGACATCCGTCCAGCGACCTCCGCACGCCTCACAGCGCCGTCCCGCACGCCCGACAGGAGGCTTGAAGCTTTGAAGTGGGGCGCGCGACGCGGCTGCAGGCCGCCCGTGCGGCCGCCATCCCGAAAAGGCACGCCTGCCGCGAGGCAGGTTCGCAAAGCAAGGGGTCTCTCCGAGACGGCCCGGCTACCGAAGGAGGTCTGGAATGACACACCCGGGTGCCGCCCGCCTGGCCCGACTCGCCGCTCCAGCTGTGGTTCTGCTGAGCGGTCTGCTTGCGAGCGGCTCTGCCTCGGCCGCCGCCCAGCCATCCTGCCACCACCCGCACGGACCGCGCTGCGCCGCCGCGATGCGCGCCGAACGCGCCGCACGGCGCGCCGCCCACTGGGCGCAGGTGCGCACCGCACCCGCGCTGACGGGTCAGGGAAACGCGCTCACGTGGACCGGTGTGCCCGGCGTCAACAGGTACGTGCTCGTACGTGTGGTCGAAGGAAAGCCACGCGTCCGCCACGTCGTCACGGGCACGTCCTGGACGCCCCTCGCGCGCCCCGGCACGAGCGTCCAGTACCTCGTCCGCACCCACGTGCCCCACAGCCACTGGTCTGCGCCGGTCACGATCGACTATCCGGCTGCGCCCCCGCGCGTCAAGCACGGCGCGGGCTCGGAAGGCACCGGCACGCAGCCGGGCGCCGGCTCAGAAGGCACCGGCTCAGGCACCAACCCCGGCCCCGGCAGCGGCACGCCACCGGGCTCGGAACCTCCCGCCTCTGAAGGAACTCCCGCGGCGAGCTTCGAAACGGGCGTCGTGCCGACCACGCTGGCGGCGAGCGAGCCGTCGACCGTCAAGTCGCTGGGCGCCCACTCGGTGCGCATGGAGTTCCCGATCGGCGCGCCCGCCTCGGCGCTCGCCTCGGCGGTCGAAGCGTACGCGCGTGTCGGCCTGCGCGTGCTGCCGCTGGCCGGCTTCTACGGCGCGCTGCCGACGCCCACAGAAGCCCGCAACCTCGCCGGCTGGGCCGCGACCTACGGCCCGCACGGCAGCTTCTGGGCCGGCAAGCCGTTCGCGGAAGTGCCGGTCACCTCGATCGAGTTCGGCAACGAGACGAGCTACTCCTACCAGTACTCCGACAATTCGCCCGCGGGCGTGAGCGCGCGAGCCGGCACGTACGCGACGCGCCTGAAGGAAGCACAGACGGCGATCGCGCCGGTCGCGCAGGTCGGGCTGCTGGCGCAGGCCGACGACGGCGGCAGCGGCTCGCCGCAATGGGTCAACGGGATGTTCTCGGCCGTGCCGGATCTCGGCTCGCGCGTGACCGGCTGGACCGTGCACCCGTACGGGCCGAGCTGGCAGCGCAAGATGGACGCGCTCGTCAGCACCACCGCCGCACGCGGCGCCTCCTCCTCGATCCCGATCTACGTGACCGAGCTGGGCATCGCCGTCGACAACGGCCACTGCCTCAACGACGACTACGGCTGGAATCCCTGCATGAGCAACGCCGAAGCCGCCAGCACGCTCGCGACGGTGGTCGGCGGCATGCGCAGCCGCTACGGCAGCCGGCTGCGCGCGCTGTACCTCTACCAGGCGCAGGACCAGAAGGCGGAAAACGCGACCAACGACCGCGAGAACTACTTCGGCCTACTGCAGAGCAACGGCGCCGCCAAGGGCGCGTTCACGACAACCGTGCAGGCGATCATGGCGTCGGGCGGCCTGCTCGGCGCCGCGTCGCCGGCAGCGGCGCGCACCCCCTCCGCCCACGTCGCCTCCTACACCGCCGGACGCCGCCTCGGCGCGCACGCCTCACACCACACGCGCGGCGCACGCCGCGCTCGCGCCTCGCGGCACATCACGGCCGCCCGCCACGCGCACGCGGCGCACCGCGCCGGCTAGATCTCCTCGGCGAACTCCGGCTGCTCGACGGCGATCCGCGAGAGCAGCGCGAGCAGCCCGAGCTGAGCCCCGAACAGCACGGTGAAGCGCGTGTCGACGCCGCTGAAGCTGGCGGTCGTCTCGATCGCCACCAAGCCGGCGATCGCGCAGAGCGAGGCGAGTCCGAAGGCTTTTACGATCGGCTCGTAGCCGCGGCGCCAGACCCGCCACGCGAGCAGCGCGCCGCCGAGCAGCAGCGACACGTAGGCGAGGAAGCCGAGGACGCCGAGGTTGAGCCAGTACCAGAGCGCCGCGAAGTGCACGTAGCGACGCCCGCCTTCGTGCTCGATCGGCAGCGGACGGGCGTCGGCTCGCCACGGCACACCGACGCCGATGCCGGTGACCGGATGTTTTTCGATCTCGGCCAGCACGTTCGCACGCTCGTCGAGGCGGTAGCGATCTTCGACGTTGCTCGTGATCTTGCTGGGCGCCAGCGAGGTGGCGCGTTCCAGCAGCGGCGAGGAGCCCTGCACGTGGACCGACCCGATCAGCCATACCGCCGCGATCAGCATCAGCGCGACGGGGATCAGCATACGGCGCCCGACGGGACCGAGCGCGAGCACGAGCACGAGCAGCAGGCCCAGCACCGCGGCTATCCAGAACGAGCGGCGGTAGGAGAGCAGCAGCGCCGCCAGGATCAGCGGGCTGCCCAGCAGCGCCCACAGGGGCGGGCGCAGCCGGCCGATCAGCGCGCCGAAGACGCCGAGCAGCGCGAGCAGCATCAGCCAGTTGGCCGTCGGTTCGTAGTAGGTCAGTGCGCCGCTTCGCTCGATCGCGGGCGCGTAGCCGCTGAGGATGTCGGCGAGGCCGACCACCGCCTTGAAGATCGCCAGGGCGAACACGAGCTTCAGCAGCAGATCGATCTCGCGCCCGGTCGGATCGAGGTTCGCGACGGCGAGTGGCAGGAAGATCATGTAGTCGAGCAGGTTCTCGTTGTGCAGCTCCTTGCTCACCGAGATGCCGACGGAGTGGCCGGTCACCAACCCCGCGACGCTCGCCAGCGCGAGCAGCGCGAGCGGCACGCCGAGCGGCGCCGGCACGCGCGGCCTGCGTTTGTGGCGCAGCATGTCGATGCCGACCGAGAAGACGACCAGAGCGACCATCACGTTCATCACGGTCGCGTGCGTGTAGAGCTGCGCGGTGAACGTGAAAAGCCCGAAGTCCGGGCCCTCGGCGAGCACGGCGACGCCCACGACCAAGCACGTCAGCACGAGCGGCCGGCGCAGCAGCACGACCACGAGCGCCAGCCCGAGCGGGGCGAGCAGGCCCGCGCTGCCGAGCTTTTTGATTGCCGCGTAGGCGACCAGCGCCGTGGCCGCGGCGAGCGCAGCCGCGAGCACCAGCTCGCTCGTGCGGAACCGCCGCGCGACCATGCCGGCCCTTAGTGAGGCTGTCGCGGCTGGCGGCGGCGCGCGCGCGAGCCGCCGCCGCGTTTCGGCACGCTGCGCGAGGTGCGCGCGGACAGCTCGTCGAGGTCGGCCTGCAGCGTCGGCTCCTCGCCGCTGTAGGACTCGTAGCCGTACTCGCCCTCGTCGCGTACCCCCGTCACGACGATGCCGAGCGGCTCGACGATGTGATGATCGAGGATGCGGCGTGCGCGCGCGACCTCGTCGCGGGTCGTGTGGCCGAGGCGCGCGATCACGATCGCCGCGCGGATCGCGGGGTTGTTGAGCAGCACGTGCGCGTCAGCGACCGGGTTCAGCGGCGGCGCGTCGATCAGGACCATCGCCCCCTCCTCGGCCAGCTCCGCCACGATCGCCGCGATCGCCGGCGAGCCGAGCAGCTCGGACGGATTGAAGGGGATGCGCCCGGCCGGCAGCACGCGGAAGTTGG
>DASWSH010000035.1:0-3071 GCA_036402735.1 Solirubrobacteraceae bacterium
TCACGGTGGCTACGATGCGGCGGCCGTGGACCTGCGCGAGGAACAGGTGGTGCTGGAGACCGACCGCTACCGCATCAGCGGCACGCTCACCCTTCCCCGCGAGGGCTACCGGAGCCGCCTGTCCGACTACGTGAACCAGCGTGACCGCGAGTTCTTCACGCTCAGCGCGGCGACGGTCGAGGCGCTCGATGCCCCGGGCGAGTCGCGGCAGGCGTCGTTCCTCATGGTGGGCCGCAGTCACGTGCGGCTCATCGCGAGCGAGACGGAGGGATTCGCCGGGTGAGGCGGATCGTCCTGGTAGCGGTCTGCGCGCTGGCACTTTTCGGGGCCGCCGCGGCCGAGGGCGCGTCACACGTGCGCATCCCGGGCTGCGGAGGCACCGACAGAGCGAAGTACAAGCCGGACAAGGTGATCGTCGCGTGCGGCGACGGCAACTTCTTCGTCGTGAACATCGAGTGGTCGAAGTGGACGCGCAAGGCTGCGAGTGGCGCGGGCACCGGAAAGCTGAACGACTGCATGCCGAACTGCGCGCAGGGTCAGTTCCGCAGCCACAAGCTCAAGCTGATCGCGAGCAACCCGGTCACATGCTCGAACGGCAGGCGCGAGTTCAGCCGGCTCGCGTGGTACTTCCGCCACAAGCCGCGGGACACCGCGCGCAAGGGCGCCGTGCACCGGCCGTGCAGCCGCTAGCTACAGCGGGACGAGGCGCGTGGCGGCTGCCTTCCAGGTCGCGGTCACGCGCGCGCCGGCGCGCAGCTCGAGCTCGCGCACGGCCGGCTCGGTGACCTCGGCCACGAGCGGCTGACCCGCCTCCACCCCCACCCGCACGCGATTTCCCACGTGCGTGACGGTCGTGATCGCGCCCTCGAGCCGGTTCTGCGCCGATCCGCTCGGCGGCGCGCCGGACGGGCCCAGCGCGATCTCCCAGGGATGCACGCTCACCGCCACCCGCCCGCTGCCCGGGTCGGTGCTCGCGGCGTCGGCGTCGCCTCCGTCGAGGCGCACGAGCGTGAGGCCGTCGGGGCCCGGGCGGGCCTCGCCGGTGAGCACCACCGCGCCCGTGAGGTCGGCGACGAACGCGGAGGCCGGCGCTGCCGCCAGCTCGCGGGCCGATCCCTCCTGCACGATTCGGCCGGCGTCCAGCACCGCCACCCTGTCCCCGAGCAGCGCCGCCTCGCCGAAGTCGTGCGTCACGAGCAGCGCCGGCACGCCGGCGTCCCGTAGCGCGCTCGCCAGCGCGCGCGACGCGTGCCCGCGGGTACGCGTGTCGAGCGCCGACAGCGGCTCGTCGAGCAGCAGTGCTCGCGGCTCGCGGGCCAGAGCGCGCGCAAGCGCAACCCGCTGGCGCTCGCCGCCGGAGAGATCGCGCGGCCTCGCATCCGCCCGCTCGCCGAGCCCGAAGCGCTCCAGCAGCTCCTGAGCGCGCTCGCGGCGGCGCTCCCGCGGCAACCCATACGCCACGTTCCTCCAAGCGCTGAGGTGCGGGAAGAGCGCGTACTCCTGGAACAGATAGCCGCAGCCGCGACGCTCGGGCGGGAGATCAATGTGCGCCGCGGTGTCGAGCCAGCGCGCGCCGTCGCACGTGACGCGTCCGCGCTCCGGCCGCAGCAGCCCGGCGATCGCGCGCAGCACGCTCGTCTTGCCGGCGCCCGATGGCCCGGCGAGCGCGAGGGTCTCCCCTGGAGCCACGCCGAGCTGCACGTCCAGCGCGAGCACGCCGATCGCCCCGGCCAGCTCAGCCTGCAGCACGGCTGCCGGCCACCTTCACCGACACGAGCAATGCAGCGGACACCGCGACCAGGACGGCCGACAGGGCGAGCGCGCCCGTGAAGTCCGTCGAGAAGCGCTCGTAGATCGCGAGCGGTGCGGTCTGCGTGATGCCGCGGAACGAGCCGGCGAACATCAGGGTGGCGCCGAACTCCCCGAGCGCGCGGCCCCAGGCGAGCGCCCCGCCGGCGAGCAGGCCGGGCCGCGCAACCGGGATCGCGACGCGCGCGAACGTGCGCGCCTCTCCGGCGCCGAGCGTGCGCGACGCCTCCAGTAGCGCCGGATCCACCGCCGCGAACGCCGCCTGCGCCTGGCGCAGGTAGTAGGGCGCCGAGACGAACACGAGCGCTACGACGACGCCGGCAGTCGCGAGAACGAGCCGCACGCCGGCGTCGGCCACGAGCGAGCCGAGGATCCCGTTCGGCCCGAGCGCCGCCAGCAGGCCGATGCCCGCGACCGCGGGCGGCAGCACGAGCGGCAATTCCACCAGCGTGACGACAAGCGCGTGGCCGCGGAAGCGCCTCGTCGCGAGCAGGTAGGCAGCCGGCGTCCCGACCGCCACGACGATCGCCAGCGCGATCAGGCTCGTCTCCAGGCTCAGGCGGAGCGCATCGCGCGCGGAGGCGTCGCCCAGGCTGGACACGAGCGCGCTCGGGGCGGTGTTTGCGAACACCGCGACCACCGGGAGCGTGAGGAAGGCCAGCGCCAGTGCCAGCGCCGCCACGAGCAGCGCGGGGAAGGGGCGCGGCCGGGTCACGGCGACGAGTGCGGCGGCGGGTCGAAGCCCGCTGCGGACAGCGCGGCGGCGCCCTTGCCGCTGAGGAGCCCTTTGACGAAGCCGGACGCCTTGTGGTGGAGCTTCGAGCCCTTGACCACCGCAGCGGCGTACGCGACGCGCGGCTGGAGCGAGGCCGGCAGCTGGATTGCGGTGAGCCGCCCCCCGGCCGCTTTCACATCGGTCGCGTAGACGAAGCCCGCGTCGACCGCGCCCTGCGCGATCTTGCCCACCACCCCGCTCACGTCCGGCTCGTTCGAGCGGATGTTCGCGAGGATCTTCTTCGACTGCGGCTTCGGCAGCCGCGCGAGCACCTGGCGGGTGTAGCTCCCCACCGGCACCGACGGCGAGCCCGCCGCGATCGTCGTCCCGGGCTTCACGAGGTCGGCCAGCGACTTCACCTTGGCGCCTTTCGCGGGGACCGCGAGCACGAGGCGGTTGCCGGCGAACACGACCGGCTTGTCGAGCAGCCCGGCGGCGTAGAGCTGCTGCGGGAGCTTTGTGTTGGCGGCGGCGTAGACGTCGGGTC
>DASWSH010000036.1:0-4478 GCA_036402735.1 Solirubrobacteraceae bacterium
CGCGTGATGACGTCGAACACCAACTACGCCTTCTATTGGGACCCGGCCGGCGGACCGGAATTCCCGGGCGGCTACCAGACGGGCCTGAACCGCTACTTCGAAGACGTCGCGCATGACAGCGGCGCCAAGAAGACGATCGACTCGGTGCTCGCGCAGTACACGCAGAACGGCACCGAACCCGCCGCCTACAGCTCCGCATTCGGCGGCGCGCTGCTCGACACGAACGCCTACCCCGCCAACGGCTGCGCGTCGGCGCCGATCTGCCTCACGGACGCGCAGCTGCGCAGCGAGCTGACGGCATACGTCCAGGGCCATGGCCTGCCGAGCGACCTCTCACACGCGTATTTCATCATCACGCCACCCGGCGTCGAAAGCTGCAGCGACGCAGAAGGCCACAAGTGCTCCGACGGCGCCAGCCACCCCACCTACTGCGCCTATCACGGCGCGATCGAATCGGGCAGCTCGGTGATCGTCTACGCACACGATCCCTATGTCGACGGCACGGGCTGCGACGTCGGCGAAGAACATCCGAACGGCAACCCCTCCGACGCGACGATCGGCGGCGGCCTCGCGCACGAGCACGCTGAGATGGTCACCGATCCCACGCTGAAAGCGTGGTACGACGCGAAAGGCAACGAGGTCGCCGACAAGTGCCGGACGCTCAAGGCCACCACCGAATTCGGCCCGCCGCTCGGACAGGCGCCGAACGGTTCGAACTACAACCAGGTGATCAACAGCGATCTGTACTGGTACCAGCAGGTCTGGAGCAACGCCGAAGAAGCGTGCGAGCAGCGCGCGGCGGTGCTGCCTGTCGTCACGAAGCTGTCGCCGAAAGCCGGTCCGTCGAGCGGAGGCACAGCGGTGAAAATCACCGGCACCGGCTTCAGCGCTCCCGCCACCGTCAAGTTCGGCTCGACCGGCGCGACCTCGGTCACCGTCAACTCCTCGACCTCGATCACGGCCGTCTCACCGCCGGGCACCAAGGGCACAGTCGACGTGACCGTCACGACCGCCGCCGGCACGAGCGGGATCGTCAAAAAGGACCACTTCAAGTACAAGAAGTGATGGCGTAGGGCGACGCGTCCGCGCCCGGTTGGGCAGCCGCGCCGGGCTGGGCATCCGCGCCGGGCTGGGCCTGCGCGCCGGGTCGGCCATTCGCGCCCGCCTCGGCCTCCCCGCCGGGTTGGGCCTGCGTGCCGGGCTGGGCGCGCCGCGCCGGCGGCGGCGGGCTAGGGAGTCGCTTCTTTTTCTTTTTCGGCGGCGCGTGCTTCTTCGCGGTGCCGCAGCCGTGCTTCACGGCTGATCCTGCGTTCTTCTTCGCTGCGCGGGGCCCGCGAGTTGCCTTCCGGCGGGTGTTCTTCGCGCGCTTTCTTGCGTTCGGCCGCTGCGAGTTCGCGCTGTTCTTGGGTCTTGGGCGTCTTCGCGGCACCCGCCGGCCCATGCAGTGTCCGTTCGCGTTTGCGTTCGGCCGCGGCGTGCAGGCGTGCTTCGCGGCCCTGGCGGCGTTCGGCTTCGAGCGCATGCCGCTGTTCTTCGGTCTTCGGCGGCGTCGGGTCGACGGGGCGCACGTGCGAAGGGTGCGAGCCGCGGGTCGTGGCGGTCGTCTGCTGCTCGCCCACCGGTCGCTCTCCGGCGCCGCCCTCTACGAACGCGCCGCCGGTGTCGACGGAACCGCTCGAGGGCGCGGTGAGGCGTCCGGCTTCCGGCGGCGCGGACGGCTGCCCGGGCGCTTCTTCGGAGAAGCTGTATCCGCCGCGCACGCGGGCGGCTCCCAACCCGCCGAGGCCCGCGCGCGACGGAACATCGGCGACGAAGCGCTGTGCCGCGGTGGGCACGCGCGTGTTCGCCTGCGCGGACTGTTCGGATGGGATGGGCGCGGAGAGGACCGATACGCCGACTCCGGCACCGGCGCCGACCGCGGCGACGCCGGCGGCGATCTTGACGGCGAGTGCTTTGAAGCCGCCGCTGGCGATCTCTGCAGCCGCACCCGCGACCGAGGCACCCACGGCGGCGCCGCCGGCGTATCCCGGATCGCTCGCGCCAAGCCCGAGCGCCTGCTCGAGCGCGCGTGAGCGCAGCGCGAGCGAGGGCGCGATCGGCAGCAGCGCCGCGAGCTGGCGGCGCTGGCGCGAGACGGCGGCTGCGTAGGTGCGGCATTCCGGGCAGCCGCGCATGTGGCGGCGCAGGCGGCCGCGCAGCAGCGCGGCGCCGCGCGCGGTCGCGAGCTCCTCGCGGATCTCATCGCAGTCGGCCTCGCGCGCGTCGCGCTCGGAGACCAGCTTCGAGCGCGCCTGGTAGACGTACGCCTTCACCTGCTCGGCGCGGACGCCGAGCACGGTGCCGGTTTCCCGCTGGCTGAGGCCGTGCACCTCGGTGAGCACGAGCGCGGCGCGCTCGGACTCGGGCAGGCGACGGACGCCCGCGACGACGTCGCGCAGCTCCTCGCGCAGCTCGAGCTGCCGCACCGGGTCGGGGCCGAGCGCCGGCTCGCCGTTGAGCTCCTCCCACGGGCGGCGGCGGCGCAGGATCGTGAGGCACTCGTTGCGGGCGATCGCGAACAGCCACGGCCGCAGCATGACCGGCCGGCGGTCGCGCAGCAGAGCGGAGTAGGCGGAGGAGAAGCACGCCTGCACGGCGTCTTCGGCGTCCTGACGCGAGCCGAGCATGTAAACGCAGAACGACAGCAGCTCGCGCGCGTGCCGCTCGTACAGCGCCTCGAACGCAGCCTCATCGCCGCTGCGCACGAACGCGACGAGGCGGTCGTCGGTGGCGATGCGGCGGCGCACGCTCGCGCCCGCGTTGACAAGGCGGTTCCGGTCGGTCAACCCAATCCTCTCCCCGCACTGCCCATGACTGCTCCCGCGCTCGTACTTACATAGCTAAAGCTATACATCTCTACCCGCTGCCGCAAGGATGCCACGCACGCTTTAGCAACGACGTCTGCCGGCCGATCTATTGCCCGTGGCGACGACGGGGAAACAGGCTTCCGAACGCGCGAGCAGCGCGAGCCGCGACGAGACGCCGGCCGCGGCCGAGCCGGCGCCGCCGCTCGACGCGCGCGCCGCGGAAGTGCGTGCGCTGGGAGAGGCGACGCTGGCGCGCAGCGAGGAGATCCTGGCTGAGACTGTCGCGCGCACGGCGGACTCCGGCGAGGCCGTCGAGCCGCCGGTGCAGCAGAGCTTCGAACGCGTCTGTGTCAACTCGACGATCGCGGTGGCGCGCTGGATCGCCGGCGACGGCTTGGAGGTGACGAAGGACTCGGCTCGCGAAACGTCTCGCATCTTCGGCGAGCTGGCGGCGCGACGTGCGGCGTCGCTGACGGAGGTGACGCGGCGCACGTTCTGGTGGCGAAACGTGATGGGCGAGGTGATGCGGGACTGTGCCGCGACGCTGGGCACCGGTGCGGGGACGCTGCGCGAGGCGCTTGACCTGCTGCAGCTCAGCGTCGAGTTCACGCTGCTGCGCGTGTGCGACTGCTTCGAGGAAGAGCGCCGGCGCACCGACGAGGAGCTGAACCGGCGCGAGGAGGAGCTGGCGTTCCTGGCCACGCATGACCCTCTCACCGGGCTGCCAAACCGCACGTTGATCATCGACCGCGCAGAGCACATGCTCGCGCGCGCCGTGCGAACGCGCTCCTCGCTGGCGGCGCTGTTCGTCGACCTCGACAACTTCAAGGCGATCAACGACACGCTCGGCCACGGCGTCGGCGACGAACTGCTGCAGGCGGTGGCGGCACGGCTGAAGGCCGTGGTGCGCGACGCCGACGCGCTCGGGCGGCTCGGCGGCGACGAGTTCGTGGTGCTGATCGAGGACGTCGAGTTGGAGGCTGGGCCGGAGCTCGTTGCCGAGCGGCTGCTCGAGGCGCTCAAGCAGCCCTTCCGTCTGGGCGCCGAGCAGGACACGTCGCTGACGGTCACTGCCAGCATCGGCATCGCCGCCGGCGAGCGCACTTCGGCGGGAACGCTGCTGCGCGACGCGGACATCGCGATGTACCGCGCGAAGTGGGACGGGCGCGATCGCTTCGCGATCTACGAGAGCGGCATGCGAGACAAAGTGCAGGACCGCCTGGCGCTGGAGATGGACCTGCGCGAGGCGCTCGCGGGCAACCAGTACTTCCTCGCCTACCAGCCGACGCTGGACCTGAGCAACATGCGGCCGACCGGAGTAGAGGCCCTGATCCGCTGGAAGCATCCGGAGCGGGGCACGGTGCAGCCGGACGAGTTCATCCCGCTGCTGGAGGAGACGGGGCTGATCACCGATGTCGGCCGGTGGGTGCTCGAGCAGGCGTCCCTTCAGGGCGCCGCGTGGCGGCGCGCGGGGCACGAGATCACGATGGCGGTGAACGTGTCGGCCCGGCAGCTGGACGACGACGAGCTGATCGACGACATCCGCGTGGCGCTGGAGCGCAGCGGGCTGCCGCCGCACGCGCTGACGATCGAGATCACCGAGACGACGCTGATGCGCAACGTCGAGCAGAC
>DASWSH010000037.1:0-28229 GCA_036402735.1 Solirubrobacteraceae bacterium
TACCGGGCCGACAAGCACATCCAGGACATTGAGGCGATCTCCGCCCCCCTCCGGCAGCGCCAGGAATACCCGGTGGTCGAGTCGATGAAGTCCCAGAAAAAGGGCCTGGTTTGGGAGTACCGACTGGACCTCAGCAGCGAGCTGCCGCCGCCGCTGCTCCCCATCCTCATCGGTGACTACATGTTCAACGTGCGGTCCGCGCTCGACCACCTCGCCGTCGCAATCACGCCACGCAAGTACCGGCGCAAAATGAGCTTCCCGATCCTCACCGCCGATCCCCTCGCATGCGACGACAGCGGGAACTACCTCGACGCTGAAGCAGCACATCGCTGGTTGTCGCTTCAAGCGTGGCTCCCAGATGACCGTTTCGCACGCCTCAAGGCGCTGCAGCCTTACGCAGCGTCCGCGCTCAACGGAAAACCGGCCGAAAACCATCCCCTCGCGCTGCTCAGCGCTTTCCAGAACGCCGACAAGCACCGCGAACTCATCAACGCCATCGCCGGGCTCGCAGAGGCCGAGATCGACTGCGACGACGAGGTCATCCGCGTCCGAGACGGGGACATACTCCAGCACCGCGCAATGCTCGTCCGTGAGCGTCGAAAAATGGAGGTGAAGGTCGAAGGCGTCCCCTTGCTTGGACTCGCACGCAGCGACCACGTATGGAGCTTCGACCTGCTCATCAAGAAGCTGACCGCATTCGTTGCCGACGAGGTGCTCCCGCGCCTTGAGCCGCTCCTGGAATAGGCGGGCGCTCATCGCGCACCGCCTAAGGCGGCTCCAACGAGGCGAGAACGCACAGCACGCCGACGGCGACCGCGAAACCTGCGGGCAAGCTCGCCAGCGCCGATGCCAGCACCGCAACGCCGACCGCTCGCAGCGCCATCCTGATCTGTCTCGCGCGGCTCATCGCACGCGACTATCAGCAGTTGCGTCCGTTTCGTGCAGAGGGCGCCCGGGAGGGTCCCGGGGGGCCCCCGTCCCGCTAGATCATACCCCCCGTGAAGGGATATATGTGCGCGATGTCACAGAACGCCGGCCCCGCGCGCTGGGCCACGCGCGCCCGCGTGCCCTCCAGGCCGGGGCGAAATAGGCGAAATCTGACTGGCTTTTGTGTTTCGGGCCGCTTCGGGCATATAATCCGCAATTTCTGTGTTGTCCATGAAGAAAGTGACCATGATCAAACGCACCGCTGCTGCCGTTCTCGTCTCGATCGCTGCCGCGCTCGCCCTGTCCGCCTGCGGCTCATCCGGCGGAAGCGCCAAGAGCGTGACGCTCGTCGCCTACTCCACGCCGCAGGGCGTGTTCGAAAAGCTGATACCTGCGTTCCAGGCGACGCCGGCGGGCAAGGGCGTGAGCTTCAGCCAGTCCTACGGGCCCTCCGGCCAGCAGAGCCGTGCGGTTACCAGCGGCCTGCACGCGGACGTCGTGAACTTCTCGCTCGAACCCGACGTGGAACGGCTCGTCAAAGCGGGGCTCGTGTCGCCTTCGTGGAACAAGAACGCAACGCATGGGATGGTCACGAACTCGACCGTCGTGATCATCGTGCGCAAAGGCAACCCGAAGCACATCAAAGGCTGGGCCGACCTGGTCAAGCCGGGCGTGCAGGTGGTGACGCCCAACCCCTTCACCTCCGGCGGCGCGCGCTGGAACGTGATGGCGGCGTACGGTGCGCAGATCAAGGAAGGCAAGACGCCGGCGCAGGCGCAGGAATACCTCAAGCAGCTGTTCCACAACGTGGTCAGCCAGGACAGCTCCGCGCGCAACGCGCTGCAGACGTTCCTCGCGGGCCGCGGCGATGCGCTGCTGGACTACGAGGATGAGGCGATCGGGGACCAGAAGAAGGGCGCCGCGATCGAATACGTGACGCCGGAAGACACGATCCTGATCCAGAACCCGTTGGCGGTCGTCGGCAGCAGCGAAAGCGGCAAGAAGTTCGCCGAATATCTCGTCTCCCCCGCCGCGCAGGCGATCTGGGCCTCCAAGGGCTACCGGCCGGTCATCTCGGGCGTGCCGGGAGCGTCGCAGTTCCCGACGCCCAAGGGGCTGTTCACGATCGACTCGCTGGGCGGCTGGAAGTCCGTGACCAAGACGTTCTTCGAAGCTGAAACGGGCATCGTGACGAAGATCGAGCAGTCGCTTGGCGTCTCCACCTCCAAATAGCGCGGCGACCGTCGCGCTGCCGCCCGCGCGGCGGCGCGGCGCGCTGTTCGCCGGGCGCAGCGGCGGGATGCTCGGCCGAGGCCTGCTCGGCATCTACCTGACCGCGCTCGTGCTGCTGCCGATCGCCGCGCTGATCGCGAAGTCCTCGAGCGGCGGCCTCGGCCATTTCTGGAAAGAGGTCACGAACCCCGAGGCGGTGGCGGCGATCAAGCTGACGCTGATCGCCTCGGCGATAGTCGTGGCGATCAACGCGGTGTTCGGCACGCTCGTGGCATGGGTGCTCGTGCGCGACCAGTTCCGTGGCAAGGCGATCGTCAACGCCGTCATCGACCTGCCGTTCGCGCTGCCGACGATCGTCGCCGGCGTCGTGCTGCTCGCGCTGTATGGCAAGGGCAGCCCGCTCGGCATCAATGTCGCCTTCACGCGCGCCTCGGTGGGCCTCGCGCTGCTGTTCGTGACGCTGCCCTTCGTGGTGCGCTCGGTGCAGCCGGTGCTGCTCGAGATGGACACCGCGATGGAGGAAGCCGCGGCCTCGCTGGGCGCCTCGCCGCGCACGATCATCCGCCGGGTGGTGCTGCCCACGCTCGCGCCCGCGATCATCTCGGGCGTCGCGCTCAGCTTCGCGCGAGCGGTCGGCGAGTTCGGCTCGCTGGTGCTGATCACCGGCAACCTGCCGTTCAAGACCGAGGCCGGCTCGGTGTACGTCTTCGGCCAGATCGAGAGCGAAAACCTGCCGTCCGCGGCTGCCGTGTCGGTCGTGCTGCTGGCGGCGGCGCTGATCGTGCTGACGGCGTTGAACCTGCTGCTGTACTGGAGGTCGGCGCATGTCCGCTGAGCCCGGTGGCGGCGCCGTCACGCTACCCGCGCCGTCGGGGGGAACGCTGAGCAGGCGGCGCCCGAGCAACAACCGCAGAGCGGCAGCCTCCGGGTCGCCGCGAACTCGCCGGATCGCGCTGCGCACAGTTGCGCTCGGCTATCTCGCGCTGCTGCTGCTCGCGCCCGTGCTGATGATCTTCTACAGGACCTTCGAGCACGGGCTGGCGCCGGTGTGGAACGCGATCACCGCGCCCAACGCGATGCACGCCTTCTGGCTCTCGCTGGAGATCGTCGCGATCGCGGTGCCGCTCAACACGGCGTTCGGCATCGGCATGGCGATCCTGCTCGAGCGCGGTCGCTTCCGCGGCAAGGGCGCGCTGGGACTGCTGATCGACCTGCCATTCGCCATCTCTCCGGTCGTCGTCGGCCTGTCGCTGGTGCTCGTGTACGGACTTCCCGGGTGGTTCGGCAAGTGGTTCGCCGAACAGGGCATTCATGTGATCTTCTCGGTGCCCGGGATGGTGCTCGCGACCGCCGTCGTGTCGCTGCCGTTCGTCGTGCGCGAGACGATGCCGGTGCTTCGCGAGATGGGCACCGATGCCGAGCAGGCGGCCGAGACGCTCGGCGCGAGCGGCTGGCAGACCTTCTGGCGAGTGACGCTGCCGGGAATCCGCTGGGGCGTGGTCTATGGCGTGGTGCTGACGACAGCGCGTGCGCTGGGCGAGTTCGGCGCCGTCAGCATCGTCTCGGGCCGCATCGAGGGACAGACGCAGACGCTGCCGCTGTACGTGCAGGACCGCTTCGAGAACTTCGACTCGACCGGCGCCTACACGGCGGCGGTCGTGCTCGCGCTGCTCGCGCTCGGCACACTGTTGGCAATGAACCTGCTGACCCGCCGAGCCGCCGGAAGGAGCGCGGGCTGATGGCGATCGAGGTCCACGACGTGAGCAAGCGCTTCGGCGACTTCGCCGCGCTCCAGGACGTCAGCGTGACGGTCGCCGACGGCGCGCTGACGGCGCTGCTCGGGCCGAGCGGCAGCGGCAAGTCGACGCTGCTACGGGTCATCGCCGGGCTCGAGACGGCCGACAGCGGCCATGTCGTGATCGGTGGCGAGGACGTCACGAACGCACCGGCGCGCACGCGCGGCGTCGGCTTCGTCTTCCAGCACTACGCGCCGTTCAAGCACATGACCGTGCACGACAACGTCGCCTTCGGCCTGTCCGTGCGCAAACGGCCGAAGGACGAGATCGCGGCGCGCGTGGCTGAGCTGCTCGGCCTCGTGCGGCTCGACGGCCTCGCGGGGCGCTATCCCTCGCAGCTGTCCGGCGGCCAGCTGCAGCGCATGGCGCTCGCGCGTGCGCTCGCCGTGCAGCCACAGGTGCTGCTGCTCGACGAGCCGTTCGGCGCGCTCGACGCGCAGGTCCGCGCCGAGCTGCGCGAGTGGCTGCGGCGGCTGCACGAAGAGATCCACGTCACGACGATCTTCGTGACGCACGACCAGGAGGAGGCGATGGAGGTCGCCGAGCAGATCGTGGTGATGAACCACGGCCGCATCGAGCAGGCCGGCCACCCACGCACCCTGTACGAGAGCCCGGCGAACGAGTTCGTGATGTCGTTCGTCGGCCCGGTCAACCGCCTCGGCGATGCCTTCCTGCGCCCGCATGACATCCAGCTGCTCGGCGAGTCCGACGGCGAGGGCATCGAGGCGCTGATCGAGCGCGTGGTGCATCTCGGCTTCGAGGTCCGCGTCGAGCTCAAGCTCGGCGACGGCCGCGAGATGTGGGCGCAGGTCACCCGCGAGCGCGCGAACGAGCTCGAGCTGCGTGAGGGGCAGATCCTCTCCGTCCGTCTCCCCCAACCGCGCGTGTTCAGCTCGCCCGCCGGCTAGGCGCGGCGGACGCCTACCTGGTCTGCCACGCCTCCTCGGCGTTCGTCAGCGCCAGGACGTCCTTCGGCAGCTTGCCGCCGGCGACGTCGGCGACCGTCACCTCCTCCAGAACTTTCCTGAGGTTCGCGCGCAGCGCGATCCACACCTGCTGCAGCTGCTCGGCAGATCCTGAGTATTCGATCTCCTCCGGACGCTGGCCGCGCACGCCGACGAGTGGCCCCTCGACCGCGCGGATCACCTGGGCCAGGCTCAGCTCGTCCGCAGGCTGCGCGAGCCAGTAGCCGCCCTCGGGCCCGCGCTGGCTGCGCACGACGCCGGAGGAGCGCAGTTGCGTGAGGATGTTCTCCAGGAACGACACCGGGATGTTCTGCGCGGTGGCGACGTCGTCGACCTTGCGCGGCGAGCCCTGGCTGCTTCCGGCCAGCTCCACGACGGCTCGCACCGCGTAGTCGGCCTTGGCGGTCACATGCATTGGCGGGATTGTCCCCTATTCGTCGGCGCGGGGTCGCGGGAGCGCTTGCAAACTGGCCGTGGCGCAGCGATTAGGGAACCCTAATAGGTGTGCTACGTTCCATTCCGACCGCATCACTCGGATTTGCCACGATTGTTCCGCAGACCCCTCGCCCTCGCCGTAGCCGCACTTGCCGTGTGCCTGCTCGCCTCATGCGGCCGAGCGAGCGGCGGTGCGAACACGATCACGTTGTACAGCGGCCAGCACGAACAGACCACCGCGCTGCTGGTGAAAGCATTCGAAAAGCAGACGGGCATCCACGTCGAAGTGCGCTCCGCCGACGAGGCGACGCTCGGGAACCAGATCGTGCAGGAGGGCGCCAACTCGCCCGCCGACGTCTTCTACGCGGAGAACACGCCCGTGCTCGAGTCGCTGCAGGAGAAAGGCCTGCTGGCGAAGGTCGCGCCCGCGACCCTCGCCGCCGTGCCGGCGCGCTACGACTCCGCGCGTGGCGAGTGGGTGGGCGTGTCCGCGCGCGTCTCGGCGCTCGTCTACAACACGGCCGCGCTCGGCCACGCGAAGCTGCCCAGCTCGATCCTCGAACTGAGCGAACCGCGCTGGCGCGGCAAAGTCGGGTTCGCCCCCTCCGAGACCGACTTTCAGCCGCTGCTGACCGCGATCGTCAAGCTGCGCGGCACGGCCGCCGCCGAACGGTGGCTGAAGGGCCTGCAGAGCGGCGCGCATGTCTACCCCACGAACGAGACGGTGGTCACGCAGGTCAACAACGGCGAGAGCCAGCTCGGCCCGGTCAACCACTACTACTGGTACCGCCTGCGCCAGGAGCGCGGCGCGTCGGGCACGCACTCGGCGCTCAGCTACTACGCGAGCGGCGACCCGGGCGACCTGCTCAACGTCTCGGGCGCGGCCGTGCTCAGGTCGAGCTCCAAACAGGCCGCCGCGCAGAAGCTGCTCGCGTTCCTCGTGAGCAGCACCGGCCAGGCGACGCTCGTGCACTCCGACAGCTGGGAGTACCCGCTGCGCCCCGGCGTCGCGCCGCCGACCGGCCTGCCCCCGCTCAGCGCGGTCGGCGCCGGCAGGCTGACGCCGGCCCAGCTCGGCGACGGCAGCGAAGCGCTCGCGATGGAGCAGCGGCTGGGGCTGCTGTAGGCGTGGCGGCCCGATGAGCACGACCGCGCCCCTCGAGCCGATCGGCGAGCGGCTCAGCCACACGTGGTCGGACCGCAGGCGCTGGCCCCTGGCGAGCACCGGCGGCGCCGCGATCGCGGCCGGCCTCGTGCTGCTGCCGCTCGCCTTCCTGGTCGTGCAGGCGCAGCAGTCCGGCTGGGATCAGCTGAAGCACCTGCTGCTGCGCCACCAGGTCGCGGTGCTGCTGTGGAACAGCCTGCGCCTGACCGTCGCCTGCACGCTGCTGTGCGCGGTGCTGGGAGTTGGCGCCGCGTGGCTCGTGGAGCGCAGCGACATTCCCTTCAGGCGCCCGCTTGCGATCCTGCTCGTGCTGCCGCTGGGCATCCCCGACTTCGTCGTCGGCTTCGGCTGGGTGTCGCTGGATCCGGGCCTGCACGGCTATCTGGCCGCGGTGCTGATCATGACGTTGTCGCTCTACCCGCTCGTCTACCTGCCTGTCGCTGCGGCGCTGGCCGGCATCGACGGCGGGCTGGAGGAGGCGGCGCGCAGCCTCGGCGCCGCTCCGCGGACGGCGTTCAGGCGCGTCGTGCTGCGGCAGATCTGGCCGGCCGTGCTCGGCGGCTGCCTGCTGGTGACGCTGGGACTGCTGGCCGAGTACGGCGCCTTCGAGATCGTGCAGTACCAGACCTTCACGGTGCAGATCTTCACCGAGTACAAGCTCGGCTTCGACACCGTCGCCGCGGCCGCGCTGTCGCTCGTGCTGGTCGTGATCAGCATCGCTGTGCTCGGCGGCGAGCTCGCGCTCGCGGGACGCGGCCGCGCATTCCGCACCGGGCCCGGTGCACGCCGCCCGCCGGCGCGGATCGCGCTGGGCCGCGCGCGCTGGCCGTCGCTGCTGGCGCTGCTGGCCCTGTGCGGCGCCGCGCTGGGCGTGCCGGTCGGCTCGCTCGTCTACTGGCTCCTGCAGGGCGGCTCGACCACGCTGCCGCCTGCGTCGATCTTCACCGCCACTCTGCACACGGTGCTGCTCAGCGCCGCCGCGGCCGCGCTCGCGACGGCGCTGGCGATACCAGTGAGCACGCTGGCGCTACGCCACCGCAACCGCGTGACGCTGCTGATCGAGCGTCTGTCCTTCCTGCCGATGGCGCTTCCGGGCCTCGTGATCGCGCTCGGGCTGGTCGCCTTCACGGTGCGCCACGCGTTCTCGCTCTACCAGAGCTCGTTCGAGCTGATCGTGGCGTACGCGATCCTGTTCCTGCCGCTCGCCGTGGTCGGCGTGCGCTCGGCGATGGCCGGCGCCTCGCCGCGCCTGGAGGAGGTCGGGCGCTCGCTGGGCAGCCGTCCGATCGAGGTGTTCCGCCGCATCACGCTGCCGCTGATCGCGCCGGGGCTGCTGGCCGCGTTCGCGCTCGTGTTCGTTTCCAGCGCGACCGAGCTGACCGCGACGCTGCTGCTGCGCCCGACCGGCCTGAACACGCTGGCGACGCAGTTCTGGGCCTACACGACCAACTTCTCCTACGGAGCAGCCGCTCCGTACGCTGGCCTGATGGTGCTGATCTCCGCCGTCCCCGCTTACCTGCTCAGCAGGAGGATGAACAGGGCATGAGCCATCTCACGGTGCAGGGGCTGTGGAAGGGATACGGCGCGAAGCCGGTGCTGCGCGAGCTCGACCTGGACGTGTCGGCAGGGTCGCTGACCGCGGTGCTCGGCCTCTCGGGCTGCGGCAAGACCACGCTGCTACGCGTGATCGCCGGCTTCGAGCGTGCGGAGCGTGGCGCGCTGACGCTCGGCGGCACCACGCTCGACGACGGCGGCACGTACGTGCCGCCCGAGCGCCGCCGCGTGGGCTACGTGCCACAGGAGGGTGCGCTGTTCCCGCATCTCGACGTGGCCGGCAACGTCGGCTTCGGCCTGACGCGTGCCGAGCGCCGCGGCGAGACGGTGCCCGAGCTGCTCGAGATGGTCGGCCTCGCGGCGCTCGCGCAGCGCCTGCCCCACCAGCTCTCCGGCGGCGAGCAGCAGCGCGTAGCGCTGGCGCGCGCGCTCGCGCGGCGGCCCGAGGCGCTGCTGCTGGACGAGCCGTTCTCCTCGCTCGACGCATCTTTGCGCGCGCGCGTGCGCGAGGAGGTGCACGAGCTGCTGCGCGAGCAGGGCGTCACGACCGTGCTCGTCACGCACGATCAGGAGGAGGCGCTGTCGCTCGCAGACAAGGTCGCGGTGCTGCGCGACGGCCACATCGTCCAGCAGGGCACGCCCGCCGAGCTCTACGAGCACCCCGCCGACGAGCCGCTGGCGCGCTTTCTCGGCGCGGTCAACCTCCTCGACGCGCGCTTCAGCGACGGCCGCGCGGAGACGGCACTCGGCGTGCTGGAGCTGCGCGGCGAGCCCGCAGCGGGCAGCGCGGCCGGACTGGTGGTCGTGCGGCCCGAGCAGCTCGACGTGCAGGCCCGCGATCAAGGCGACGGCGACGGTGCGCGTGGCTTCGCGGGCCGTGTCGAGCTGTGCCGCTACTACGGCCACGACGCGCTGCTGCACATCCGGCCGGAGGGCGAAGCGGACGACGCGAAGGTGCTGCTCGCGCGCGTGCACGGCGCGCAGGCGCTCCCGGCCGGGACGCCGGTGAGAGTGCTCGCGCACGGAGCGGTCACGCCGCTCTAGGCTCGCAGCCCTGGCACGCGCGATCAGACGCGGGGGCGACGTCTAGCATCTGGGCATGAGCCCGCGCTGGAGCTGGGACTTCGAGGACGAGCGGGCGCCGCGGAAGGCCGCGCCTGCGCCCGCCGCCCCGCCCGCCCCTGCGCCGGCGTCCGGCGCTCGGCCCGCCGCTGCGTCCGGCGCTCCGTCCGCCGCTGCGGCCGCGCCCCCGCGCGTGCCGCCGCAGACGATCAGGGCCCGGCGCCGGCGCGCCGCGGTCGGCGCGCTCGTGGCGCTCGCACTGATCGCGATCGTCGTTGCTGCAGCTGGCTCCGGCTCCTCCCGCGCACATCACAGCGCACAGCCGCCGATGGCGAAGGTGCAGGCGCCCAAGAAGGCGCCGAGCGACTCCGAACAGGACGACCTGCGGGCGGTCTCGTCGGTGCTCGCGTTCACGCCGTTCGTGCGCGAGGGGGGAACGGCAGGGCGCGACATCGCGCTGACCTTCGACGACGGACCCGGTCCGTACACGCCGCAGGTGCTCTCGGTGCTGGAGCGCTACCACGCGCCCGCGACGTTCTTCGTGATCGGCAGGATGCTGCGCTACTTCAGCGCGGCGACGGTGCGCGAGATCGAAGACGGGGACGCGATCGGCGACCACACGCAGAACCACCCGATGCTCGCGAAGCTGTCCGCGCACGATCAGTACGAAGAGCTGTTCGAACAGATCGCGCGCGTGGAACTGCTCGGCGGCCGCCGGCCCGTGCTGTTCCGCCCGCCCTACGGCTCATACGACACGACGACGATGCGCCAGCTCGGCAGGCTGCACCTGCTGATGGTGCTGTGGTCGGTCGACACCGGCGACTATCTGCAACCGGGCGTCTCTGCGATCGTGGAACGCGCGCTGGCGGGGGCGCACGCCGGCGCGATCATGCTGATGCACGACGGCGGCGGCACGCGCACGCAGACGATCGAAGCGCTGCCGCTGATCATCAAGGGCCTGCGCGCGAAAGGCTATTCGCTGGTCACGGTGCCGCGCCTGCTGGCGCACGACCCGCCGCCCGCCGGACAGCCGCTGCCGCCCAACCTCAGCGGCGACTGACGGCCGCGCACGGCGCGCACGAGCCGCGGATCACGATCTCGTGGTCTGAGACCTCGAGCGGCAGCCGGCTGCTCAGGCGCAGGATCGCGCGCTCGAGACCATCGTCGCTGAACGGCTCGAGCCTTCCGCAGCGTTCGCACACGAGATGGTGATGGTGGCCCGCGCCGGCGCCCGTCGCCTCGTAGCGGACGATCCCGGCGCCCACCTCGACACGCTGGACGAGCGCGAGCTGCTCGAGCTCCTCGAGCACGCGGTAGGCGCTGGCGCGCGCGACCGAACGGTCGCGCTGCGCGAGCAGGTCCATGATCTCCGCGACGGACAGCGCGCAATGCTGCTCGGCGAGCAGCGCGACCACCGCGTGCCGCGCGCCGCCGCGCCTGTAACCGGCTCGCGCCAGCTCCTGCGCGGCGCGCTCGGCCCATGCGGGCCGGCCCGAGTCGGGGACGTGCGTGTGCGCGCTCACCGCGCCCTTTCCAGCGCCTTCAGCAGCGCTTGGAGCTCCGCGTCCTGCCATTGCTGGAAGCTGTCGCTCGCGGGCGCGAGCGTCTCGGTCACAGCCGCGACGGGAACGCCGCGGCGCCGCACGATCGCGTTGACGCGCTGCACGTCGGGCGTGACGTTCTGGGAGTTGAAGATCCACACCTTGATGCGGCCGTGTTCGGCCTGCGCGTCGACGGTCTGCTTGTCCGCGGCGGTCACGTCGGTGCCCTCCGCGACGGCTCGAGCGAAGCTCGCGGGCGTCATCAACCGCAGTCCCAGGTCTTCGCCCATGCCCTGGAAGATGCTCTCGCTGTAGCCGACGGGAGTGCCCTGGTAGCGCGATCTGATCTGCGCGCGCAGCTGGTCGTAGCGCGCCAGCCCGGAGGCTTCCAGCGCATGCTGCCGGGCAGTGAAGTAGCCGGCGTCCGCTGGATCGATGCGCTTGTACCCGGCCGAGATCTCAGCGATCGCGGCAGACACGTCGTGCGGGTAGTACCAGCGGTGCGGATTGGAGCCTTCCGGCAACCCCAGCTCCTTGCCGATGTCGAGCACGACGCGGGTGGGCGCGGGGCTGGCGCGCAGCAGCTGGCTGGCCCAGTTGTCGTAACCGAGTCCGTTGACGACCACGACGTTCGCCGACGCCAGCCGGCGCGCATCGCCCGTCGTGGGCTGGTAGCTGTGCGGATCGGTTCCCGGGTTGACGATGATGCTCGACACCGAAGCGCGCGTGCCCGCGAGCTGCGCGGCGAGGCTGCCCCAGAAGTTCTCCGCGGCGACCACGACAAAGCGCGGGCCGCCCGCGCTGCTGCCCGTGCGCACGGCGGCGGGACCGGAGCGTCCGCAGCCCGCTGCGGCGGCGGCGAGGGTGAGGGCACAGACGAGCGCGAGCAGCTTCCCCTTGGGCCGCGACGATAACATAAATAGGAATCTGTCTTATAAAAGACCGAATCTTGAATAGCGCCCGCGCGCGTGACTATGCTGCGGCCGATGGAGATCGAGGGTCTGCGGGCTCGCCGTGAGGACCGCCGGCGCGAGCTTCGCCGGCGCAGGACGTTCGCGATGGGCGCACTCCTGCTCGTGCTGCTGGCGCTGCTCCTCGCCGCCCTCACGGCCGGCTCGGGCGGCGGCAAGGCACGGCCGGCGCGCGCCTCGCACGCGAGCAAAGCCGGCAAGCACGCGGCCGGCGGCCACAGCGCAACCGCCACGGGCGCCGGCGCGCCGGCGCTGCTGGGCCATCCGGGCACTGACGCGGTGCCGATCCTGATGTACCACGTGATCGCGCCGCCTCCCGCGGGCGCGCCGTTCCCCGGCCTGTACGTGCCGCCACAGGAGTTCGCCGAACAGATGCAGGCGCTCAAGCAGGCGGGCTGGCACGCGGTCACCCCCGACCAGGTGCAGGCGTACTGGCGCCGCGGCGTCTCGCTCGGCGCCGGCAAACCGATCGTGCTGAGCTTCGACAACGGCTACCAGTCGCAGTACACCCAGGCGCTGCCCGTGCTGCAGCGGCTCGGCTGGGTCGCTGAGGAGAACATCCAGCTCGCAGGCCTGCCGCCCTCGCAGGGCGGGCTGCTGCAGTCGCAGATCCGCGGCATGGTCGCCGCGGGCTGGGAGCTCGACACGCAGGGTTACGACCACGCCGACCTGATCACGCTGGACGCCGCCCAGCTGCACTACCAGGTGGCGAGGACCCGCGAAGTGATCCAGCAGCGCTTCCACGTGCCGGTCAACTGGTTCTGCTACCCGTCCGGGCACTACGACGCGACGGTCGTCGCGGCCGTCAAGGCGGCGGGCTACAGCGGCTCGACGACCGTCGTCCCAGGCTGGGCGCATCGCAACGACGACCCCTACCGGCTGCACCGGCTGCGCGTGCTCGGGGGCACCAGCGCTCCGCAGCTGCTCAGCGAGCTGGCGGCCGTGCGCGCCGATCCACCCGCGCCCGAAACGTACACGGGCGCCTGAGGCGCCGCGCGCCGGCGGCGAACGGGTGGCGGCGGAACGGCGTCGAGCGAAACGGCGTCGCGCCCCCGTTCACAGCTGCTCGATCGGCGCGAACCGGTACACGTACGGGCCCAGGCCCTCGCTGATCGCGAAGATCACGTCGATGAGCGACTCCTGGCGGGCGGCGCTCTCGAGCGGACCCGTGTGGACCGGGTCGTAACCGGCGTCGCGGTTGAGCTGCTCGACGACCTCGCGTGCCTCCTCGTCCCCGCACCACATGTTGCTCGGCCTCGCGCGCGCCTCGCCGAGACGCCCATAAAGGGAGGCAAAGTTGAGGTTGAACGACTTCGCCGTCGGCCCGTTGGTCCTGGACTTCACGAACTCGGCGTTGGACGCGAATCCGTCGGGCGCGTCCACGCCGATCCGATTGGTCGCGTCGATCACAGTCTTGCCCTCGACCCCGCTGAGCGTGTCGAGCGCCTCGGCGATCGAACCCCCGGGGACCGCGATGAGCACGGCATCGGCGTCCGAGACGTCGCCGCCCTCCCGGCCGAGCCGCGTCACCTGGTGCCCGGCGCGTTCCCACAGGTCTGCGAGACCGCCGCCGACGTTGCCTTTGCCAAATGTCGTGATCTTCATGTCCTTGTCTCCCTGTTCTGTCGTCGGGCCGGGCCCAGGAGAGTCAAGGCACCCCGGCGGCGGCCTGCCAGGGAAATCGCTGGGGAAATCGACCACCTCATCCGGAGGACATCTGAATCTCTCCTGCAAGCGGCGAACGGGTCTCGAACCCGCGACCTCAAGCTTGGGAAGCTTGCGCTCTACCAACTGAGCTATCGCCGCGCGATGCTGCACGGTACACCCTGAGCGTGAACCCGGGACCGGTGTGACGAGCCGGTCGATCATCGCGCCGTGGTCGACGCGACGAGACGGCTAGAAGGCTCGGACGATCAGCACGGGCCCCCCTCACACAGCCCCACGGCTGCGCAAGGGGCACCCGTAAACGACTTAGGGGTTCGGCCTCAGTTCGATCCCTTCTTCGCCACAGAAACCCTGGTTGTGGCCAACGTAATGTTTCCGCACGCGTTTCACCACGAGTTCGCAGTCAAAGCCATGGCTGAAGTGAAAGACGAGCGTCTTGCCGACCCGTTCGTAGGGGCCGGAATATTCGGTTTCGCCATAGCCTTCGAATTCCCACGTCTTCGTTTTGGGATAGACCAGCCAAGGAATTTCCCCGCAGCCCCAAAACGTTTCGCAGTGCGCATAAGACCTCGCCTTGGCCGGTTTGGCTGCCGGTGCGCCGGCGTGCCGGGCCTGCGGCGCAGCCGGCGAGGCCTGAGCCACTGTCGTGACTGCGACAAAGCTCGAAGCCGCGCACACGGCAGCAGCCGTGAGCATGCGTCTCATCGTCATGGTCTCCCCCCATCGTTAGGCCCGTAGGCCGAATCGGGTGCCCCTCCAAAGGGAACCTCACGCGCAGTCTATTGGAACGCATCGTTTCGACTGAGCCATCGCCGCGCGCGCCGGATGATACGACCTGCGCCGCTCTCAGCCGGGCGTTGCGGGCAGAGTCGCGCCGGCCCGTCGGCGGGGCCGGCGCGACAGGGTTGCCGGCGGCTGAGGCCGGTCAGCTGGCTGGGCCGGCCCCGGCGGGTCCGGCGCCGGAACCGATCGTCTCGCGCAGCTCGCCGAGGGTGGAGCTGAGCACGCGTGAGACCTGCATCTGCGAGCAGCCGATGCGCTCGGCGATCTGGGACTGCGTCAGTTCCTGTTGGAAGCGCATCCGCAGGATCAGACGCTTTCGCTCGGACAGCGTCTCGAGCGCGGATTCGAGCAGCACGCGGTCCTCGACCTGTTTGTAGCCGTCGTCCTCGCTGCCGAGCACGCTGACGATCCCGCCTGTTTCGTCCTCGCCGTCCGTCGAAGCTTCGAGCGGAGCCGTCTCATAGGCACGCAGCGCCTGCAGGCCCTCGACCACTTCCTCGAGGTCCAGCTCCATGAACTCTGCGAGCTTGTTCGCGGTCGGCGCCTGGCCGGTTTCGTTGGTGAGCCGGTCGCGCGCCTCGCGGACCTTCAGCGCCATCTCTTTCGCTCCACGCGGCACGTGCGCGCCCCAGCCGCTGTCGCGGAAGTAGCGGCGCAGCTCACCGAGCACCGTCGGGACGGCAAACGCCTGCAGTGTGCCGCCGCGGTCCGGGTCGAAGCGGTCGATCGCTTTCACCAGCCCCAGATACGCGATCTGGATGAGATCCTCCTGCGGAACCGAGCTACGCGCGTAGCGCCGCGCGAGGCTGCGCGCGAGCGGACCGTACAGCTCGACGAGGCGCTCCCGCGCCCGCTGATCGCCGTCGCGCTGCCAGCGTCGTGTCAGCTCATTTGGATCTGAAGACGAAACGTCGCTCTCGAGAACGTTCGTTGCGGTCGCCATCGAAAACCCCCTTCCGTCGTACAGGACATGGTCAAGAAATCGATACCCGGTCAGAGTCCGTACTAAGCGATTGCAAAACGGGTAGCGCATGGAGTTGTCAGCATTCGGACCTAAGCCGCTGGCGCTCGCCCGGCCCCAGCCGCTCTACGCTTGGGGCCGTGACACGACGTTTCGTTCCGATCGCCGTCTCGCTCGCCGGCGTGCTCGTGATCGCCCTGCTGATCTACGGGATCTCCCAGCAGGCGGTCAGCCGCACGCTCGACGAGCAGGTCGCGAAGCGCAGCTATCCGATCGCGCCCGACGCCGGCGCCGCGCTGCCGATGCTGGGCGCCGCCGGCCGGTCCTCGCTCGCCTCGTTGCGCGGCAAGGTCGTCGTGCTGAACTTCTGGGCCTCCTGGTGCGAACCGTGCAAAGTCGAGGCGCCGCTGCTGCAGCGAAGCCAGCACTCGCTGCTGGCGCACAACGGCACGGTGCTCGGCGTGACCTACCGCGACGCCTCCCCGGACTCAGAGTCGTTCGTGCGCGAGTATCACCTCACCTACCCGAACGTGCGCGACAGCGACAACGGCGACTTCGCTCATGCCTACGGCACGGACAGGCTGCCCGAGAGCTTCATCATCGACCGCCGGGGGCGTGTGGTGGCGGTTGCGCGCGGCGAGATCGAACAGCCGTTCATCGACAGGGCGCTGGCGCTGGCGCGCAGCACATGAGACGGCTCGCCGCTTCGCTGCTAGCCGTGCTGGCGCTGCTCGCACCCGCAGCCGCCGCGGCGCCCGCGGCCAAGACCTCGCTGACCACGATCGAACGCCAGGTCATGTGCGTGACGTGCAAGATCCCCCTGAACGTCGCCGAGTCGCCCCAGGCCGACCGCGAGCGCGCCTTCATCCAGAGGCTGATCATCGAAGGCCGCAGCGAGTCGCAGATCAAGAGCGCGCTCGTGGACCAGTACGGAGCGTCGGTGCTCGGTCTGCCGAAAGCCAGCGGCTTCGACCTGGCGGTGTACCTGGTGCCGATCGCGGTCGTGCTCGCGCTGCTCGTGCTGCTCGCCGTGCTGCTGCCGAGATGGCGCCGCCGCGTTCCCGCACACGCCTCCGCCGCTGCAGGAGCGCCAGCCGTCTCCGGCGGCGAGCCGCGCCCGCTCGCCGAGAGCGACACGGCGCGGCTCGAGTCGGACATGGCGCGCTACGACTGAGCTACATGCGCTCCGGCGCGTCCACGCCGAGCAGGTCCAGGCACCGCGCGATCGTCGTCATCGTCGCCACCGACAGAGCGATGCGCAGCGACTCCACGGCGCCGGGCTCCGCGCCGACCACCCGGCAGTCGCGGTAGAACGCGGTGAAGCCCTGCGCCAGCTCGAGCGCCGCGGCCGTCAGCCGGTGCGGCGCCCGCAGCCTGACCGCGTCGGCCAGCTCCGCCGGGAAGCCCAGCAGGCTCAGGATCAGCGCGCGCTCGGATGGATGCAGCGCGGCGCCGTCGCAGGGAGCTGCGGCGCTCACCTCCTCCAGCGCCTGCTGCACACGCTCAGCGCCGGCGCGCGCAAGCATCGAGGCGATGCGCGCATGCGCGTACTGCACGTAGTACACGGGGTTCTCGTTGGACTGCTGGCGCGCCAGGTCGAGATCGAGATCCACGGTCGTGTCGTGTGAGCGCGCGAGCAGGTACCAGCGCGCCGCGTCCACGCCGATCTCCTCGACGAGATCCTCGAGCGTCACGAACTCGCCCGCGCGCTTGGACATCTGCGCGCGCCCTCCCGCCTGCACGAGGTGGACGAGCTGCATGATCAGCAGCTCCAGGTCCTCGGGATCGCCGCCCAGCAGCTGGTAGGCCGCCCTCATGCGCGCCACGTAGCCGTGATGATCGGCGCCCCACACGTCGATCTGGTGCTCGAAGCCGCGTTCGCGCCTTTGCTGGTGATAGGCGATGTCCGAGGCGAAGTACGTGTGCTCGCCGTTCGAACGCACGAGCACGCGGTCCTTGTCGTCGCCGAACCTGCTCGTCGCCAGCCACAGCGCGCCGTCCTGCTCGTAGCTGTAGCCCCGCTCCGCGAGCGTCGCGAGCGTCCGCTCGACCGCGCTGCGCTCGCCCTCGTGCAGCGTCGTCTCGTGCGTCCAGTGGTCGAAGTCCGCTACGCGGAAGCTGCGCAGCGCCTCACGCATGCTCGCCAGCATCAGCTCCACACCCGCTCTGCCGACGTCGCGCGGATCGTCATCGGCCGCGTCCGGGATGCGCGCGGCGAGCGGGATCATGTACTCGCCCCGGTAGCCGTCCTCCGGCACCGCCTCCCCGCGCGCGATCGCCTGGATCGACTGTCCGAATTTGAGGATCTGCGAGCCCGCGTCGTTGACGTAGAACTCGCGCTCGACACGGGCGCCGGCGAACGCGAGCATCCGCGCCAGCGCGTCGCCGTAGGCAGCGTTGCGTGCGTGCCCGACGTGCATAGGCCCCGTCGGGTTCGCCGAGACGAATTCCACCAGCACCCGCTCACCCGTGGCCGCGAGGCCCGCGCCGTACTCCTCGCCCGCGGCCAGCACCCCCGCCAGCGCGCGCCGGCACCAGTCGTCGGACAGGAACAGGTTGAGGAACCCGGGTCCTGCCACCTCCCAGCGCGCGAGGCTCTCCCCCAGCTGCTCGTCGAGTGCGCTGCCGAGACGCTCGGCCAGCTCGCGCGGAGCTACGCCCTCGCCCGCGGCGAGCAGCAGCGCGGCGTTCGTCGAGTAGTCGCCGAACTGCGCCCGTTTCGGGCGCTCGAGCGTGATCGCGCCCTGCGCGGAGGACCCGACCAGACGACCCGCCGCCGATAGCACCGCCTCACGCAGACCGGCGAGCGGCGAGGAGTCCTGCTGGTCGTCGTCGGCGCGCTGTGTCATCGGGTCCGTTCTCGGAGCTTGCGATACTAGCCGTGTGAACGAACAGGACTCAGGCCAGGAACGCCACATCAACATCCACCTCTCGCCCGAGATCATGGGCGGCGTCTACGCGAACTTCGCGAACGTCAGCCACTCCGACTACGAGTTCACCGTGACGTTCGCCCGTGTCGATCACGAGGTCGAGGCGGACGAGGTCCCGGGGGTCGTCGTCTCGCGCGTCAACCTCTCCCCCCGCTTCATGCGGGAGCTGATCGACGCGATGGAGGACAACTACTCGAAGTGGCTCACTCGCGAGGGCATCAAGAACCTGCCGGAGTACGGCGGCGGCGAGACCGGCCCGGAGCCGCAGTAGGCATCTTCCGGGCCAGCCCGCCCAGCCCCGGGCGTGGAACGCCTCCGTCCTGGTGGTGTTCCTACCCTGCAGTGATGAAGGTCGCAGTCGTCTCAGACATACATGCCAACCGCCAGGCCTTCGAGGCGATCCTCGACGCCGTCGCCGCCAGCGAGGCCTCCGAGCTGTGGTGCCTGGGCGACCTCGTCGGCTACGGCGCCGATCCAGACGCATGCGTCGAGTTGGCGCGACGTCACGCCGCCGTGTGCCTCGCCGGCAACCACGACATGGCCGTCACCGGCGAGCTCGCACTCGGCGAGTTCTCGCGCGGAGCCGGCCTCGCGGCCGAATGGACACGCGAGGTGATCGACCCTGAGAACCTCGACTTCCTGCGCACGCTCTCGCCGCAGGGCGAGGAGGGCCCCGTCGGTCTCTGCCACGCCAGCCCGCGCGACCCCGTCTGGGAGTACGTGCTGTCGACGCTGCTCGCCGAGCTGTGCCTCGACGTCCAGAAGCAGCGCATCTGCCTGATCGGGCACTCGCACGTGGCGCTGTCGTTCACGCGCCAGGAGGGAGAGCCGGCCACAGGCGAGCCGCGCCGCGACGGCACGGTGCTCGACGTCGGCAGCGGCGAATGGCTGCTCAACCCGGGCAGCGTCGGCCAGCCGCGCGACGGCGACCCGCGCGCTGCGTGGCTGCTGCTCGACCTCGACGGCATGGACGTCAGCTTCCACCGCGCCGACTACGACGTCGCCGGCGCCGCCGCCGCGATCCGCGCGGCGCGCCTTCCCGATTCGCTGGCCGAGCGCCTGGAGTACGGACAGTGATCCGGCCGGCGCTCGCGCTGCTGCTCGGCGCCGCAGCCGCGCTGCTGGTGGCATGCGGCAGCTCCGGCAAGGGCCTGATCCCGGCAGCCGCGGGAGAACCGCTGCAGAGCGACATCGAAGCGGTCGACCAGGCCGCGCAGGAAGGCAACGGCAATTGCGCGCCGACCGAAGCTGCGCTCTCGAAGACCGAGCAGGACTTCGCGCACCTGCCCGCCTCGCTCGACTCCGGGCTTCGCAACAACCTGCGCCTCGGCATCGAAAACCTGCACAAGGTGGCCAGAGAAGCGTGCCTGCAGCCGGCCGTCAACACCACCTCGACAGCCGCCCCGAAAACGACCACCGCCCCGCCCACGACCACGAGCACGCCGACCACCACCACGCCGCCCACGACGACGACGCCGACCACCACCACGCCGACGACACCGGAATCGGGCGAAACGCCGGAAGGCGCCGGCGGCGGCACCCCCGCGCCGGGCGAAGGTAACGGCAGCTCGCCGGGCACGGGCGCCGGCGGTGCCGGGGCCGAAGAAGCGCCCCCCCACGGCAAAGGCGCCAAGGACGGCCGCGGCAACGGCAACGGCGGCCAGGGAGGCGGCGACTGATGGCCAGCGACGAGATCGCGGGGCGCTATCGGCTGGAGGGGCGGCTCGGGTTCGGCGGCATGTCGACCGTGCACCTCGCACTCGACCTGCGTCTCGAGCGCCAGGTCGCGGTCAAGCTGCTCGCCGAGCATCTCGCCGACGATCCCGCCTTCGTGTCGCGCTTTCAGCGCGAGGCGCAGGCAGCCGCCCGGCTGATCCACCCGAACATCGTGCAGGTCTTCGACTCCGGCCAGGACCAGCGCACCGGCCAGTACTTCATCGTGATGGAGTACATCGAGGGGCAGTCGTGCGCGGAGATCCTTCGCGACGACGGCTGGGTCGAGGTCGCCGACGCGCTGCCGATCATCGAACAGGCCTGCGAGGGCCTGCACTACGCCCACCGTCACGGCGTGGTGCACCGCGACGTCAAGCCCGGCAACCTGCTGCGTTCTACCGAACGCGAGGTCAAGCTGGCCGACTTCGGCATCGCCAAGGCGACCGAGCAGTCGAGCATCACACAGGTGGGATCAGTGCTGGGCACCGCCGCCTACCTCGCGCCCGAGCAGGCCCGCGGCGAGGAGGCGGGCCCGAGCGCCGACCTCTACGCGCTCGGCGTCGTCACCTACCAGATGATCGCCGGCCGTCTCCCCTACGAGGCAAGCTCGCTCACCGAGCTGGCGCTCAAGCAGCAGCAGGAAGAGCCGCCCACGCTCGACACGCTCGTCGCCGCCGTCAGCCCGGAGTTGGCCGACGCGGTCGCCGTCTCGCTCGCGCTCGACCCGCGCGACCGCTACCGCACCGCTGCGGAGATGCGGCGCGCGCTGCACGACGGCGCGCGCGGCGTCGCGCCGGACCGCTCGGCCGCTACCAGCGGCGGAGCCACACATGCCACGCGGGTGATCTCGAGCGGCGGACGCGGGACCAAAACCGCCGCCGCCAAACGGGCTCCTGCGGCGGTCGCCACGAGGCGGCCGCGTCAGGGTCCGCCGCGCGCGGCCCGTGCCGCACCCGCCGGCGCCGCCCCCGCCCGCCGCAGAGCCGGCCGCGGCAGGCTGGCGCTGCTGCTGCTCGGCCTGCTCGCGCTGCTGCTCGTCGTGGTCGCGATCGTGATCGCCAGCGCGCCGGAAACGACGACCGTGCACCTGCCCAAGAAAATCGTCTACAGCGACATCCAGCATGCGACCGCCGCGCTCAAGCAGCTGATCTCCGAAAACACGAAATAGCGCCGGGGAGTGACGGGCGCGATGATCGCCGCGATCCTCAACGTCGAAGAACTGGTTCGTACGGCCGGCTACCCGCTGCTCTTCCTGCTCGTGATGAGCGAGTCCAGCGGCCTGCCGGTGCCGGGCGAGACGGGCCTGCTCACGGCGGCGATCCTCGCCAGCCAGCACAAGCTGAAAATCGAGCTCGTGATCCCGCTCGCTGCGGCCGGCGCGATCATCGGCGACAACATCGGCTACCTGATCGGCCGCAAGGGCGGACGCTGGCTGCTCGAGCGCCCCGGCGCCTTCCAGCGCCAGCGCAAGCGCGTGCTCACGGTCGGGGAGCCGTTCTTCGAACGGCACGGCCCCAAGGCAGTCTTCTTGGGGCGCTTCCTGCTCGGCCTTCGCGTGTGGGCCTCGTGGCTCGCCGGCGCAACGCGCATGCACTGGCGTTCCTTCCTCCTCTGGAACGCACTCGGCGGAGTCACATGGGCGTGCGTGGTGGGCCTCGTCGCCTACTTCCTCGGCAGCTCAGCCCGCAACGCGATCCAGGCCTTCGGCCTGTACGGCCTCGCCGCAATCGTCTTCGCAGTCGTCATATTCCTGTTCGCGCACCGCCGTGCGAAGCAGCGGCTCGACGCGCCGGAGGACTCCCAGACGGGGGGCGCCCGCCCCCCGGGGGGGACGGGCGCTGGAAACTCCGATCCGCGCTCGGATCCGGGCGGGGCCTAGGCGGCCTGAGCCGGGCCCGATCCGCGTTCGGATCCGGGCGGGTCCTAGGCGGTCTGGCCGGCCGGCTGCGCCGCAGAGGAGCCCGCGGATCGCTCGTCCGGCTCCTCGCCGGCCTGCTCGGCGCCTTCGCTCGACGGCTCTCTGCCCTCGATCACGTTCGCACCGCGGTCGGCCTTGATCTGCACGCGTCGCGGCTTGCGCTCCTCGGGCTTCGGGATCCGCACCTCGAGCACGCCGTTGTTGAACGTCGCCTTGATCGACTCAGGATCGACGCCCTCGGGTAGCGTCAGCGACCGCGAGAACCTGCCGCTCGCGCGCTCCACGCGGTAGTAGCCGTCCTTGCGGTTCTCGTGCTCGGAGCGGCGCTCGCCGGAGATCGTCAGCACGCGATCCTCGAGCTCGATCTGAACGTCCTTCTCGCTGAGGCCCGGAAGGTCCGCGCGCAGCACGAACTCGTTCTGCTCCTCGACGAGGTCCATCGGCGGGATCCAGCGGCGCACGAAGTTGCCGCCGCCGTTCTCGCCCGTCTCGTTGTCGAAGACGGTCCCGAACAGCCTGTTCATCTCCTGCTGGAGCGACTGCAGCTCGCGGGCCGGCTCCCATCTGATCAGTGCCATCTGGATACCTCCAAACTTTCTCCTACGGGATGGTCGTGAGTATAAAATCTAAGTCGTAGGTTGTCAAGTCTTGTGTTGACCTACGAAGCAGCTTCTGCGGCTCGCGGCAGCCGACTGCGCTGGGGTTTCGTCGGAAGGCCCCACCGAACCAGGCCCGGCCCGGCAGGCCGCCCCCGACCGTGATCGGGAGCTACCCCCGGCGACCTGCGCGAACCAGACCCGCAGGTCGCCAGGCAGACACACCGGACCCGCCCCGGGATGGGGCGAGGCAGCGCGAGAAGGGCGCAGGCAACACGCCGGTCGAGCCATCGGGGGAGGCCCGGCCGGCGGCGGAAGGAGCGACCGTGCGGGCCGCCTACGCGGCGGCCGGCACGAGCCTGACCGGCAGCTCCTTCAGCTGGTTGACGAACAGCGCCTGCGCGGGCGCGGGTTCGCCGTCGAGCGCGATCTGCGGGAAGCGTGCGAGCGTCTCCTCGAACAGCACGCGAAGCTCCAGGCGCGCGAGCGCGGTGCCGAGGCAGAAGTGCCGGCCGCCCGCGCCGAACGCCTGATGCTCGGCCTTGCGGCGCACCTCGAAGCGGTCCGGGTGCTCGTAGCGTGACTCGTCGCGGTTGGAGGAGACGTACCACATCACGACCTTCTCCCCCTCCTTGATCTTCTGGCCGTGCAGCTCCGTGTCGCACGTCGCCGTGCGGCGGAAGTGCGCGAAGGCCGGGAACATCCGCAGCGCCTCCTCGACCGCGTCCGGGATCAGCGATGGGTCCTCGAGCAACAGCCGCATCTGCTCCGGGTTCTCCATCAGCGCGCGCATGCCACTGCAGAACGTGGCCTTGGTCGAGTCGTTGCCGGCGGCCATCAACAGGAAGAAGCCCATCACGATCTCGATCTCCTCGAGTTTCTCGCCATCGACTTCCGCATTCACGAGAACGCTCATGAGATCGTCGGTCGGGTGCTCACGCCGCTCTGCGATCATCGCGCGGCAGCGCTCGAACATGACCGGGAAGTCCTGCTCGAGCACGCCCTCGATGCCTTCCGGCGCGAGCTCCTCGTCGTCGGGCGCGAGCGCCGCGTTCATGATCCGGGCCCACAGCGCGTCTTCCTCCTCGCTGATGCCCATGAAGCTCCCGATCACGCGCGAGACGACGGGCTGCGCCACGTCGCTCACCAGATCGCACGTCTCGAGCGCGGGCGGCCCCTGCAAGCGGTCGAGCACGCCCACCACGATCGCGCGGATCGCATCCTCGTGGTCGGCGATCCGCTTCGGAGTGAAGCCGCGCTGGAACAACGCCTTCACGCGATCGTGCTTGGGCGGGTCCTGGCCGATGAACATCGCGCGGGCCAGCTCCAGGGGGAAGATCTCGGCGAACGCGGTAACGCCTCCGAGCTCCGAGGAGTAGGTCTGCCAGTCGCGGCTGACCGCGTGCACGTCCTCGGCCGTCGTCACAGACCAGAAGCCGGCCTCCTCGGGGTAGTCCTCCAGACGCTCTGTCCAGTGCACCGGACAGCCGCTGCGCATCTCCTTGAAGACCTCGTAAGGCGGACCGTGCTCCCACAGCTGCTTGTCCGCCAGTTCGACCTGCTCGATCCCGCGCGTGTCCTGGCCTGCCTGAGCCATCGCTCCCCTCCCCGTTTGCGACCGTTCCGGGCGAATCTAACGCGCTACTGACAACCTGTCAATAGAGCTGCCCGGCCTCGCTAGGATTCGCGCCACGGTGAGCGGCACAACGACAGGCGCGCCCGAGCGACGGGCTCGTCACGACCCCGTCGAGAGCGAGCGCGAGATCCTCGCCGCCGCCGAGCAGCTGCTGCGTGAGCGTCCCTTTCGCGAGATCACCGTCGCCGCGATCATGGCGCGCACCGGTCTGAAGCGGCCGGCCTTCTACGTCCACTTCGCCGACCGCTACGAGCTCGTGCTCCGCGTGGTCGAAGAGATCGGAGCAGCGCTGTTCGAGATGGCCGACCGCTGGCTGAAGGGAAGCGCGCCGCGCGCCGACATCCGATCGGCGATGCACGGCGTCGCGGACGTGTACAGCGCGCACGGTCGGGTGATGCGCGCGCTGGCCGACGCCGCCACCTCGGACGCGCGCGTCGAGGCCACCTATCGCGCGCTGGTGCAGGGCTTCGTCGACGCGACGGCCGAGCACATCGAGGCCGAGCAGGCGACAGGTGAGATCGCCGCCGAGCTGAACGCGCGCGAGATCGCGCGCGCGCTCGTGTGGATGAACGAGCGCTACCTGTACGAGGCGCTCGGCGGCGGCTCTGGGGAGGACCCCGTCAGGATCGCCGATGTGCTGGCGCTGATCTGGCTGGCGACGCTCTATCCCTGACGCGCGCCCGCCTCGCGCGGCACCTCGCTGCCGTCGCGCGAGACGAGCTTCGCGAACGTGCTGTCTTCGCCGCTCGCCTTGCGCTCCTGGTAGAGCAGCGCCAGGCGGTTGCGCTCGAACGCGTCGAACCACTCCTCCCAGTCGATGTGCTCGAGCTGATCCTCGCCCGCTCCGCCTGGGAAGTCGATGCGCAGCACGCCCGGGTCGTCTCCCTCGCCCGTGCCTCGCACGTGCGCGGGCCTGCCTTCGTGCTGTTCGACCCAACGCCGGATCTCGTCGTGGTCGGTTGTGAGCTTCGTCTCTGATGCCATGCAACAGCGATACCCCGAGCCGCGCCGCGAAAACGGCACAAAAAAACCGCCTCGGCGGCGGCGGTGGCGGTGTCTGCGGGCTCTGGCTCTAGCAGCTGCCGCAGGGAGCGATTCGCTCCCACATGTCGGCCATGACCGTCAGCTCCTGCTCTGAGAAGTAGGAGAAGAAATGCTCGCGCACGACCGCGAGGTGCGTTCCCCTCGCTTCCTCCAGCCGTTCCTTGCCGGTCGCGGTCAGGCACGCGTAGGAGCCACGGGCGTCGTGCTGGCAGGAGCAGCGCTGCAGCAGGCCGTCGCGCTCGAGCCGGTCGACAAGCCGCGTCAGGCCGCTGCGCGACAGCTGCGCACGGTCGGCGAGGTCGCACATGCGCATCCGTTCCGCCGGTGCCTCCTCGAGCCGGTGCAGCACCTCGTAGGAGCTCATCGGCAGCCGGTGCGCGCGGTCGAGTTCGGCTTCGAGCTTCTTGGCGAGGCAGCCGTGCGCGCGGAGCAATCCCCGCCAGGCTCGCAGCTCCGCCAGGCTGATTGTCTCCGGCGGTGCGGTGGGGATCTCTATGGTCGCGGCTGACATGGTGCTGTCCGGGAGAACTACGGCTTTCACAGCGAATTTAGCAGCGTGGAGCCGCTGCGCACGAACGATTCCTGTCAGCGCCGCGTCGCTCTCCAGGCCCACAGCATCATCAGCGGCTGCAGCGGCAGCCGCGCATACAGCGCCCACGGCGGCAGCTTGCCGAACAGCTGTGGCTCACGCGCCATGTACAGGTTGGCCGGGAACACGGCTGCCAGCAGCGCGACCAGTCCGACTCCTGACGGGCGGCGCGTGGTGGGCAGCAGCACACCGATCCCGCCGGCGATCTCTGCCAGGCCGCTGACCTTCACGACGCGCCCGCGTTCATGCTGCAGGCGCGGCGGGACCATCGCTTCGTAGAAGCGCGGGTTCTTGAAGTGGTTCAGCCCGGCGCCGAGGAAGAACAAGCCGAGCAGACCGTGCGAGCGACCGCGCATCGCCGCAGAATCTACCGCGCGTCGAGCAACGAATGGCCGGTCATCTCGGGCGGCTGCGCGATCCCGAGCAGCTCCAGCACGGTCGGCGCGACATCGGCGAGGATCCCGCTCTCGCCGCGCAGCGTCGCCGCGGCGCTCGTCACGATCACCGGCACGGGGTTCATCGAATGCGCCGTGTTGGGACTGCCGTCCGGCTCCAGCATGTGATCCGCGTTGCCGTGATCGGCCGTCACCACGCACACGCCGCCGCTCTCGTGCACCGCGGCCACGACGCGGCCGAGACACGAGTCGACCGTTTCGACCGCCTGCACCGCGGCCGGGATCACGCCGGTGTGGCCCACCATGTCGGCATTGGCGAAGTTGATGATCCCGAACCGGTACCCGCCTGCTCGGTCCTCGCGCCAGGCCGAGACGAACGCGCCGGCAGCTGCATCCGCGCTCATCTGAGGCTTGTGGTCGTAGGTGGGCACATCGCGTGGCGAGGCCACCAGCTCGCGCCGCTCGCCGGGCTCGGGCGTCTCCTCTCCACCGTTGAAGAAGTACGTCACGTGCGCGTACTTCTCGGTCTCCGCGACGTGCAGCTGGGTGGCGCCCTGCTCCGCCAGCACCGCCGAGAGCGTCGTGGGTGGCCGTTCCGGCGCGAACGCCACGGGATAGTCCCAGTCCTCCTCGTAGCGAGTCAGCGTCGCCAGCCGTCCTACGGGGCCGGCACCGCCGCGCCCCTGCCACCCCGGCAACTGCCGCGCGGCGTCAGCGCCCTCGCCGAAGCCCGGCTCGGCAAGCGCGCGCACGAGCTGGCGCATGCGGTCGGGCCTGAAGTTGAAGCACAGCACGCTGTCCGTCGCGGGATCGATGCGCGACTCGGCGCCGACTAGCGTGGGCTCGATGAACTCGTCGGTCTCGCCGCGATCGTATGCGTCCTGCACGGCCTGCTCGCCGCTCTGCGCGCTGTGCTCCGCGCGGCCGTGCACGAGCAGCTCGTACGCGCGCTGCGTGCGCTCCCACCGGCTGTCGCGGTCCATCGCCCAGTAGCGCCCCACGACCGAACCGACGCGAGCGCCGGCGATCCGGTCGAGCTCGCGCAGGTACCCCACACCGGCGTGCGGCAGCGTGTCCCTGCCGTCGGTGAACGCGTGCACGACCACATCCTCGGCGCGCAGCTCTGCGCCGAGCGCGGTCAGCGCCTTCAGATGCTCCAGCGAGGAGTGCACTCCGCCGTCGGAGACGAGCCCCAGCAGATGCACGCGCCGAGCGCCGCTGAACGCCTCACGCAGCACCTCGTTGCGCGCCAGCTCGCCGGCGGCGATCGCATCGTCGATGCGCATCAGGTCCTGACGCACGACGGCTCCGGCGCCGAGGTTCAGGTGCCCCACCTCGCTGTTGCCCATCTGTCCTTCGGGCAGGCCGACGGCGCGGCCCCACGCGGTCAGCGTGCCGTGCGGGTATGCCGCCCAAAGCTCGTCGAACACGGGCGTGTGCGCCAGCGCAACAGCGTTTCCGGGGCCCGGCTCGGCGAGTCCCCAGCCGTCGAGCACGATCAGGCACGCGCGCGGCGCGGGCAGCTCGGCGGGGCCGGGCGGGATGCGCGCGCGGAGCGCGGCCTGTGCGCCGCCCGGGCTCTCTCCGCCGGCTGCACGCTGCCCGGCGGGAGGACCGCTCATCGCGCCGCGGCGACGATCTGGGCGAACGACTTGGCGTCGAGCGAGGCGCCGCCGACCAGCGCACCGTCGACATCCGGCAGCGCGAGCAGCTCGGCGGCGTTGTCGGGCTTGACCGAGCCGCCGTAGAGGATGCGAACCGCCGGGCCGGCGCTCTGCTCACGGCCGGCGACGAGCGCGCGGATGAAGGCGATCGCCTCCTGCGCCTGCTCCGGCGTCGCCACTCGGCCGGTACCGATCGCCCAGATCGGCTCGTACGCGATCACGACCTCGGCGAGTCGCGCAGCGTCGACGTGCGCGAGGTCCTCGTGGATCTGGTGGCGCAGCTTGCGCTCCGTCTCCTCTGCGTCGCGCTCCTGCTCGGTCTCGCCCACACACAGAATCGGCACCAGCCCCGCGTCGAGCGCCGCCGGCACCTTCAGCGCGAGCGCGCGATCGGTCTCGCCGAACTGCTCGCGCCGCTCGGAGTGGCCGAGCACGACGCCGTGCACGTCGAGCTCGGTCAGCATCGGCGCCGACACCTCTCCGGTGTACGGCCCCTCCGGCTCCTGATGCATGTTCTGCGCGTAGATCTCCACGCGCGAGCCCCGCGCGCTGTCGACCATCGCGCGCAGGTCGGTGAACGGCACGCACAGCGCCACGTCGACACCCTCGGCGGTGGCCACACGCGGCAATAGCGCCTGGATGAACTCCTCCGCCTGCCGTTCGGTCTTGTGCATCTTCCAGTTGCC
>DASWSH010000038.1:0-1862 GCA_036402735.1 Solirubrobacteraceae bacterium
CTGATCTCGGCGTTCCTGCTCTACCGCCCGTTCGTGGCCGCGCGCCTCGGGCACGAGGAGCCGCCGCTCGTGCGCGCCTACGCGTGGCGCCGCTTCCTGCGAGTGGCGCCGGCGTACTGGCTGGCGCTGTGCGTGATCGGCGTCTGGGTCGGCGCGCCAGGCGTGTTCACGGTCGAGCACGCGCCGCTGTACTTCGGCTTCGCTCACATCTACGACACGCAGACGCTCAACGTCCGCGGGATGCCGCAGGCGTGGAGTCTCTGCGTCGAGGTCTCGTTCTACGTCTTCCTGCCTCTCTACGCGGCGATCCTGCGCCGCATCGCCGGCGGCGTGCGCACGGAGCTCGTGGGCGCCGCGGTGCTGTTCTCGATCGGCCTCGCGTACAAGCTGTGGGTGTTCACGATGGGGCCGGTCACGGAGGTGTCGCTCCTGCGCTGGCACCTGGCGCTGCCCGAGTACATCGACTACTTCGCGATCGGGATGGCGCTTGCGGCCGTAAGCGTGTCCGGCGCGGGCGGGCGGGTCGTGGACCTGGTAGCGCGCCGACCATGGGTCGCCTGGCTCGGCGCCGCCGTGCTGTTCGTGGTGGTGAGCAAGGGGATCGGGCTGACCGGTGGGGTGCACGACCACGTCACCGAGGCGCGCTACCTGGCCCGTCACTACCTCTACGGCGCGATCGCGCTCGGCGTGCTGCTTCCCGCGATCTTCGGGGATCCGGAGAAGGGCCTGATCCGGCGCGTGCTCGCGTGGCGGCCGATCCTGTGGATCGGGCTCGTCTCGTACGGCGCCTACCTCTACCACTTCGTGGTGATCGAGCAGCTAGCCGACAACGGCTTCCGCTCGGTCGCGGCCGACACGAGCCCGTACCTGTGGTTCCCGGTCGCGCTGGCCGCCTCGCTCGCGATAGCGGCCGTGAGCTGGTACTGCTTCGAGCGGCCGCTGCTGTCGTTCAAGCGGCTCGTGCCGCGACGCCCGGTGGAGCGCGGCGAGGCGAAGCTGGAGCCGGCGCCCTAACCCCCTGCCGCCCGGGCGAGCGTGACCACCACACCGCCCGGTGCGGCGCGGCTCGGCGGGATGTGCATGATCGTGCGTGCACCGGGGGGCGGCGCGACGGAGGCGCGCTCGATGCGGAGCACCCAGTCCGCACGTCGCTTACGCGGGTCGTAGACGCTGCCGAGCGGCGCGCTCGCGTCGGTGATCACGCTGTCGCCATGGTGCCTGAGGGCGTAGACGCTGCCCATCTCGTAGTCGAACTTCGGGTCGAAGCCGACGCCGCCGGGCGCGCTGATGAGCACCGTCCGGCCGGAGGGGAGCGCGCTGTCGAGCTGGTCGGCGAGCGCGCTCATGGGCCCGTAGCGCGGGCTGAGCGGATCAGGACCGGGGCCGGCCGCCGCAAGCCGGGCGACAGCGAGCACGACGCCGAGCAGGGCGAGGCCGGCGAGCGGCGCAGGGCGCTCGACCCACTTCACACGGTCCCGTGCAAAGAGGACGGCCGCGCCGACGGCGAGCGTCAGCCATGCCCACGCACCCGCGGCTGTGCCCCACCAGAGGTTGTAGCCGAGCGAGAGGGGGAGCAGCCCCTTGGCCGGGTTGCCTCCCGCGACGAGCCCTATCGCGACGCAGAGCACGAGCGCTTGTGCCGCCGCGAGCGTCACGTCGCGTCGCCCGCGCCGCGTCCCGAGTACGACCAGCGCCGCGAGCGCTGCGATCAGCGCGGCGGCCGAGGCGATCGAGAGGGCGGCCGGCGCCCGAACGATGTCAGCGATCCGCTCCCCCGCGCCCGAGGCGACGTCGAGCCACCACGGCGGGACTCCGATCGTGTGTGTCACCGCGCGCAGGCCGCTCTCGAATCCGAGGGTCGG
>DASWSH010000039.1:0-2081 GCA_036402735.1 Solirubrobacteraceae bacterium
TCCGGCGCGCGGGTGATCGTGACCGAGACCGCGCCGCGCTTCCCGCTGCCGGCGCTGGCGGCGCGTTTCGCGCTGGTGGCCGCTTGAACGACGAGCTCGGAACCGTCTTCGCTGCGCTCGCCGACTCCACCCGCCGCCACATGGTGCAGACGCTGCTGCGCGACGGCAGGACGAGCGTGCCCGCGCTGAGCGCGGAGCTGCCGATCACGCGCCAGGCGATCGCGAAGCATCTCGCGACGCTCCAGCAGGCCGGTCTCGTGGAGCGGCTACCCGGCGCGGGGCGCGAGGTCAGCTACGGCCTGCGCGGCGAGGCGCTCGCACAGGCGAGCGCGTGGCTGCGAGAGGCGGACGCGTTGTGGGAGCGTCGGCTCGACCGGCTCAAGGCCGCGTTCCAGGGCGGCGGCGAGGCGCCCCGCTGAGCCGAGCGCCGCGCGCTCTCGGGCAGCGGGCGGTGGAGTAGACTCCGCCTCCACTGATCATGGTCGGTGGCGAAGGGAAGCCGGTGTGAGTCCGGCGCGGACCCGCCACTGTTACCGGGGATGCCGATCGCAGCGCGCGAGAGCGCGAGCCACTGGACCGCCACCGGCGGAATGGGAAGGCGCAGGAGGTAGGCCCGGAAGCCAGGAGACCTGCCTCCGACCGAAGCCCACAAGCCCTCGTGGAAAGGGGTCGGCTCCGTGCTTCAAGCTCGTCACATTCTTCAGGCGTCCATCCGCGCCTGCACATGCTGTCTGGTGTTCTGCGTCATTCTCGCTACGCCCGCGCGCGCGGCCGAACCCGCGACGGTCACGGTGCGCGTTGAGGGCGCCACGCACACGCTGCTCCCGCCGACGGTTGTCACCACCAACACGGCGGCCGTGATCAAGGACGGCAACCCGGCGGACTCCTGTCCCGGCACAGCGCCGATCGGAGCGCTGGAGCTCGCGACGCACGGCAACTGGACCGGCACCTGGTTCAAAGGCTTCGGCTACTCCGTCGAAGCCCTGCTCGGCGAGAGCCACCTTTTTGCGGAAAACAGCTTCTGGGAGTTCTGGTACGACAACAAGCCGGCGCCCGAAGGGATCTGCGGGACCGAACACGCGGTCGAACTGAAGAACGGCGACTCGCTGCTGTTCTTCCCGGAATGCGCCGAAGCATGCTCCGCACCGCCGAACCCGCTGGGCATCCAGGCGCCCGCGACAGCGGCGGCGGGCGCCGAAGTTCCGGTGACTGTCACCTCATACGCGAATGCGAGCGGTGCACCCTCGCCTGCTCAGGGTGCGACCGTCTCATACGAAGGGACCAGCGCCGCGACCGATGCATCCGGTCACGCGACGTTGCGCTTCGCCCACGCCGGCCAGGCAGAAGTCACAGTGACCGCGCCGCAGTCGCTTCGAACCGAGGCGACGATCTGTATCCATGCCGGTGAAGACGGCACCTGCGGCACGTCCAAGCCCGGCTCGACGAGCACGCAAAACGCATCGCCAGGAACCACCGCGCCGGCTTTCAAAGGACTGTTCGCGATAGTCGCCGCGCTCAGCAGCGTGCGCGACAACCATCACTACGCTCGCGGCGCCGCGCCGCGCCTACTAGCGGGAAGCGTACGGGCGCACACCGCCGTGACCGGCGTCAGCCTCGAGCTGCGCCGCGCGTGGCACGGCCGCTGTTGGGCCTACGACGGCGTTCGTCAACGCTTCGTGCGCGCGCGCTGCGGCGTCGGCAAGCCGTTCGCGGTCGGGACAAGCAGCTCTTTCTCCTACCTGCTGCCCGCGCCGCTCGCCCCCGGCCGCTATGTGCTGGACGTGAGCGGCTCCGACGCCACCGGCAACACGATCGCGCTCGCACGCGGCTCCTCGCGGGTCGTCTTCTATGTGCGCTGAGCGGGTCCCCGGTCGAGCAACTGCCGCAGCGCTGTGCGTGCTCGCGCTCGCGGCGGCTTGCGGCGTCGCTTCAGGCACAGCAGCCTCCGCGGCGCCGCAGGTCCAGATGATGGTGGTCGGCGCGGGCAACACGGTCCTCGCCGGGCCGCGGACGGTCAGCGTCGGCGCCGCCACGGTGCAGGCGGGGCATCGCCGCTGCGGCGCGCTCGCGGGCACGCCGCT
>DASWSH010000040.1:0-3995 GCA_036402735.1 Solirubrobacteraceae bacterium
AAGCGCCCACCACCTACGCGGTGAAAACGCAGCTGTATCTCGGCGCCGCCTCCGAAGGGCAGGCGCTGCTCAACAACACGCTCGGCAAGACCAAGCAGAGCTCGACCACGATCGCCAACCAGGCTCAGCTGATCAACAGCACGATCGGCGAAATCGTGAAAAAGAAATTCCGCGCCGAACACAATCACGACGCGGTCAAGGGCAAGGTCAAAGCGAAGCCCACCGCCTCCAGCGAATTCATCCAGCTGACCGGCGAAGCGCGCACGCCCAAAGCGGCCTCGGAAGTCACGAATGCGTACGCGCAGGCGTACGTCAAACGCCACCAGGCGAACTACGAACGCGCCGTGGGTCTCGCGATCGCGACCACCAAGGCGCAGATCGCGCGCATCGAACGCGCCGCGGCCGTCGCGAAAGCGAGGGCCGGAGGCAAGAACACGAACAGCTCGGCGAGCACGCTGCAGACCGCGGCGCTGCAGACGAAGCTCAACCAGCTCGAAAACGACCTCACCGTGAAAGGCGTCCAGCAGGTCGGCATCGCGCGCCCCGGCAAGGCGGAACTGCTCGGGCCGAAGCCCAAACAGAACGCGATCTTCGGCTTCGTGATCGGCATCGTGCTCGCGTCGATCGCCGTGTTCCTCGCCGCACAGGTCAACCGCCGCGTGCGCTCGCTGGCGGACGTCGAATCGATCTTCGGCTTGCCGGTGCTCGCGGCCGTGCCGCAGTCGCGCGCGCCGATCGTGCGCCGCGAAGGCCGGATACGACCGTCGAAGCTGCTGAGCGAGCCCTTGTGGCGGCTGCACAGCTCGATCCATCTCGGCGTGCAGGGCGAGGGCAGCCCGCACGGCCACGCGCCGAAATCGATCCTGTTCCTCAGCGCGGACCCCGGTGACGGCAAGTCCACGATCGCCGCCGGCCTCGCGCTCGTGCAGCGCGACGCAGGCGAGCGCACGATGCTGGTCGAGGCCGACTTCCGCAGGCCCACGCAGGCGCGGCTGCTCGACCTCGGCGCGCAGAACGGTCACGGCCTTGCGGAGGTGCTCGCGGGCAGCGCGCTGCCCAGCGCCGCGATGGAGCGCGTGCGTTCGCACGAAGCGGCAGTCAACGGCGCAGCCGCCGCCGGGGCCGGCGCGAGCGGCCCGGCAGTCGCGACGGCGATCGCGCCGCGCGGCGGCTCGGTCAACGTGCTGCGCGGACGACCGCAGGTCGCAAACCCGCCCGCGCTGCTCGGTCGTCCCGAGATGACCGAGCTGCTGCGCACGCTCGGCCGCGACTTCGACAACGTGCTCGTCGACGCGCCGCCGCTGCTGCAGGTCAGCGACGTGATGCCGCTGCTCGGCTCCGTCGACGGGATCGTGATCGTGGCGCGCATCGACCACACGCGCGAGAGCTCCGCGCGGCGTCTCATGCAGCTGCTGGCGCGCACCCCCAGCGCGCCGGTGCTGGGCGTCGTCGCCAACGCCGTGCGCCGGCGCGACATCCAGCGGTACGGCTTCTCGTCTGGCACCGGCCAGCGCGCATGGCCGCTCAGCATGCTGGGGCGATGAGCGGTGCGGGCACCTATCTGAGCGAAGCCGGCGCCGTCCATCCCGCGGTGCGGCGCAGGCACGTCCAGGACCTGCTGTGGCGCGCGCTGCCGTTCGCGCTGGCGCTTGCTCCGGCGCTTGCCGTGGCGATCGCAATCTCGCGCCCGAACCTGCCGCTCACGATCGTGCTGCTGAGCGGCGCGGCGGCGCTCGTGACGCTGATCGTCAATCCGCGGCTCGAGGTCACGGTGACGATCCTCGCGGTGTTCCTCGGCTGCGTCGACGGGCCGCTCAAGGGTCTCGCCGGCGGCGGCAACGCCACCGCCGTCGTCCGCAACGTGCTCGTCGCGGCGGTCGCGATCGGCGCGCTCGCACGGCTGATCGCATCGCGCAAGCAGATCAGGCTGCCGGCGATGACCGGCTGGGTGATCGTGTGGACGCTGCTCGTGCTGGTCGAGGTGCTCAACCCGAACACGGTGGGGGTGCTGAAGATCCTCGGCGGGCTGCGCCAGCAGCTCGAGTGGGTGCCGTTCTTCTTCTTCGGCTACGCGCTGATCAAATCGCGCGAGCGCATGCGCAAGATGTTCCTGATCCTCGCGCTGATCGCCTGCGCGAACGGCATCGCCAGCACGATCGAGTCGCGCATGTCGGCGTCGCAGTTCGCAAGCCTCGGACCCGGCTATGCGGAACGCACGGAAGGCACCGGCGGCGTCTCGGGCACGGCCTTCAAAGCGGAAGGCGAAAGCCACGTGCGGCCGCTGGCGCTGGGCTCCGACATCGGCTTCGGCGGCGGCATCGGCGTGATCGCGCTGCCCGGCGCGCTCGTGCTTATGGCCTCCGGTGCGTTCCGCCGAAAATGGGTCGCGCCGCTGCTGTGCGCCGGCGCGCTGCTCGCGGTCGCGACAGCGCTGTCGAGGACCGCGGTGCTGGGCGCGGTGATCACGCTGCTGGCGTTCGGCTTCTTCTCGCTGAGCGTGGGCAGGCACATGATCCGCCCCCTGGCGGCGATCTTCGCGCTGCTCGTGGCGGGTGTGGTGCTGGTGGCGGTACTCTCCTCGGCGGGAGGATCGGGGCTGGAACGCTACGCGAGCATCGCGCCGGAAAAAGCTGCGTCCACAGCCACGAGCTACAAGGAACTGAGCCTCAAGCAGATACCCAAAGCGATCGGGCAGGAGCCGTTCGGCTTCGGCCTGGGCACCGCCGGCGCGGCCTCCGGCTTCGGTGGCAAGACGAGCGTGAAGCTGGAAGGTCACGGGTTCAGCTCTGAGACGCAATACAACTTCGTCGTGAACGAACTCGGCCTGCCCGGGCTGATCGCGTGGGTCGCGCTGACGCTCACGCTGCTCGGGATGGGCGTCTCGCGCCTTGGCAGGATCGCGGATCTGGACGTGCGGCTCGGGCTCGCCGCGATCCTCGCGACGATCACGGGCCTGACGATCATGGGCTTCGAGGGCGCCTTCATGGCCGGCCAGGGGTCTGGTCCGTACTTCTGGTTCGCGGCCGGCGTGATCGCGTTCTGGCTGGCCGGGCGGCCGGCCGTCCAGCGGCTGCGCGGCGGGGCGGCCTGATGCCTCGCGCCGTGCCGGTCGCGCCGGAGCTCGCGAAGGGCGCATACTCCACGCGCGAACGGATCAACCTGCTGATCGGCGACCGGCGGCGCTACGTCGTGGCGATGGCGCTCGGCACGATCATCTCCGCGGCGGTCGAAGCGGTGCTGCTGGCGCTGATCGCACAGATCGCGCTCGCGATCGTCGGCGCTCGGCGTATCGCCGGCCACGGCAGCCACCTCGGTTTCTTCACGATCCACGCCGGCGTGCAGACGCTGATCCTGATCGCGTTCGGGCTCGCGCTGCTGCGCCTCACGCTGCAGGTGCCGCTCGCGCTGCTGCCGTCGCGGATCGCCGCCGACGTGCAGGCGAGGCTGCGGCGCGACCTGTTCGCGGCCTTCACGCATGCCTCCTGGAGCGTGCAGTCGCGCGAGAAGGAGGGCTACCTGCAGGAGACGATGACCGGCCAGGTGATGCAGGCGACGAGCGGTGCCGTGCAGGCGACGCAGATGATCACCTCGCTGCTCACGTTCCTCGTGCTGCTCGTGTTCGCGCTGAAGCTGAACCCGCAAGCGGCCGGCGTCGTGCTGGCGGCCACACTGCTGCTGTTCGTCGCGATGCGCCCCCTGAACCAGCTGGGCGCGAGGCGCGCGCGAGCGCTCTCGCAGGCCCAGCTCGAGTACGCGGGCGGCGTCAACCAGGCCAATCGCCTGGCCGAAGAGACGCAGGTTTTCGGCGCCGGCGCCGCGCAGCAGCAGAACGTCAACACATTGATCGAGCGCGCGCGGGAGCTGTTCTTCAAGACCCAGGTGATCGGCCGCATCGCGCCGGGCCTGTTCCAGAGCATGGTGCTGCTGATCCTCGTGGGCGCGCTCGACTACCTGGAGCACGAAGGCGCGGGACACGCGGTCTCGCTCGGCTCGGT
>DASWSH010000041.1:0-2921 GCA_036402735.1 Solirubrobacteraceae bacterium
CTGTGGCGCGACGTGATTCCCCTGCTGGCCAAGGACTTCCGCGTGATCGCGCCGGACTGGCCGCTCGGCTCCCAGCAGCTGCCGCTCGAGGACCCGGCCGACATGACCCCGCCGGCGCTCGCGCGCCTGATCTCCGACTTCATCGAGGCGCTCGAGTTGCAGGACGTCACGCTCGTCGGCTGCGACACCGGCGGCGCGCTCAGCCAGCTCGTCGCGGTCGAACATCCCGAGCGCATCGCGCGGCTGGTGCTGACGCCGTGCGACGCCTACGAGCACTTCCCGCCCGCTGCTTTCAAGCCGCTGCAGGCGATCGGCCGCCGGCCCGGCGCGCTGCTGGCGCTCGGCCAGCTGATGCGCTCTGCCGTCACCCGTCGCGGACCGACGGCCTACGGGTGGCTGATGAAACGCTATGACGGCGCGCTGACCGCGGCATGGGTCGAGCCGATACGCACGAACAGGGCGATCCGCCGCCAGACGGCCGCCTTCCTCGCCGGCATGCAGCCGCGTCACACGCTCGCCGCCGCCGAGCGCTTCGGCGAGATGCACAAACCGGTGCTGATCGCGTGGGCGCGCGAGGACAAGTTCTTCAAGCTCGCCTGGGCGCAGCGGCTCGCGGCGGATTTCCCCGACTCCCGCTTGGAGCTGATCGACGACAGCTACACGTTCGTCTCGATCGATCAGCCCGAGCGCACCGCAGAGCTGATCGCGCAGTTCGCGCGCGCGCCCGTCGCCGCGGGCTGAGTCTCAACTTCGGGCCGTCCCCGGCCGATGAGGAATGCAGGCTGCCTTGAAATAAGTTTTGGCATGCCATAATTCCTCCGATGGCTACCAGCGAAACAGCCCGAACACCGGCGATCGAGGACTACTCGAAGGCGATCTTCGCGCTGGAGTCGCGCACCGAGCAGCCCGTCTCCACGGCGGCGCTCGCCGAGCGACTGCAGATCACGCCCGGCTCGGTGTCGGCGATGCTCAAGCGCCTGGACGAGCTCGGCCTGATCTCGCACGTGCCCTACCGCGGCGTGCGCCTCACCGACGCCGGCCGCCGCATCGCGCTCGAGGTGATCCGCCACCACCGCCTGCTCGAGAGCTACCTGGCCGAGCAGCTCGGCATGCCCTGGGATCGCGTGCACGCCGAGGCCGAGGTGCTCGAGCACGTGCTCTCCGAGGATCTCGAGGCGCTGATCGCCGCGAAGCTCGGCAACCCCACCGTCGACCCGCACGGGGACCCGATCCCGACGGCCGGGTTCGACCTGCAAGAGGGCGAGACGCGGCGCCTGGACGAGCTGCCGATCGGCGCGCGCGGGCGCTTCGTGCGCGTGTCCGACTCCGATCCAGAGATGCTGCGCTACCTCGACCGGCAGGGCATCGCGCTCGGCCAGACGCTCGAGCTGCTCGAACGCCAGCCGTTCGGCGGCCCGCTGTTCGTGCGCTGCGGCGAGCAAACGCACGCGCTCGGCGACGCGCTCGCCCGCGTGATGCGCGTCGAGGCGCTCGCGGAGACGCAGCGGTGACGCCACCGCCTCCCGGCACGCTCGCGGCGACCGAGGGCAGCGAGCTGGCGCTGCCGTTCGCCGGGCACCTGCCGAGCACACTCGAGGAACTGCTCGCCAAAGGCCGCATGCGCGCCACGCTCGCGATGCTCGGCCCGGCCTTCGTGGCGGCGATCGCCTACGTCGACCCGGGCAACTTCGCCACCAACATCCAGGGCGGCGCCAGGTACGGCTACATGCTGCTGTGGGTCGTGCTCGCGGCCAACCTGATCGCGATGCTCGTCCAGTACCTCTCGGCCAAGCTCGGCATCGTCAGCGAGCGCAATCTCGCCGAGAACGTGCGGGCCCGCTACCCGCGCCCGGTCGCCTGGGGCATGTGGGTGCAGGCCGAGCTGATGGCGATGGCGACGGACATCGCCGAGTTCCTCGGCGCGGCGCTCGGCCTGAACCTGCTGTTCGGCGTGCCGCTGCTCCCCGCCGGTCTGATCACCGGCGTGATCGCCTTTGCGATCCTCGAGCTGCAGGCGCGCGGCGCGCGGCGCTTCGAGCTCGCGATCACCGCGCTGCTGGGAATCATCTTCGCGGGCTTCGTCTACGAGGTGTTCCGCATCGGCCCGTCCGCGCACCAATCGCTGCACGGCCTGCTGCCGAGTCTCGACGGGACCAGCTCGATCTACCTGGCCGTCGGGATCATCGGTGCGACCGTGATGCCGCACGCGATCTACCTGCACTCCGCGCTCACGAACCACCGCGTGTCGGTGCGCAACGAGCGCGAGCGCCGCCGCGTGCTGCGCTTCGAGCGCGTAGACGTGATCGTCGCGCTCGGCTTCGCCGGCATCATCAACATGGCGATGCTGGTGGTCGCGGCGAAGCTGTTCCACACGCCCGCCCTCTCCGGGCTGAACTCCATCCAGGCCGCGCACACGCAGCTCGGCAACCTCGTCGGCGGCGGCGCCGCGCTGGCCTTCGCCGTCGCGCTGCTCGCCTCCGGCGCCTCCTCCTCCAGCGTCGGCACCTACGCCGGGCAGGTTGTGATGGAGGGCTTCATCAACGTGCGCACGCCCGTGCTGGTGCGCCGCGCCGTCACGATGCTGCCCGCGCTGATCGTGCTGGCGCTCGGCGTGAGCCCCACCAGCGCGCTAGTGCTCAGCCAGGTCGTGCTGTCGTTCGGCATCCCCTTCGCGCTCGTCCCGCTCGTGCTGCTCACCTCGCGCAAGGAGGTGATGGGCGAGCACGTCAACAGCCTGCCCACGCGTGTCGCCGCGTGGGCGTGCGCGGTGCTGATCATCGCGCTGAACCTGTTCCTGCTCTACGAGCAGCTCACCTGAGCGCCAGCTGCACGATCGCCGAGATCCCCACGAGGACGATCAGCACGCGCAGCGCATCCGGCGGCAGCCGCCGCCCGTAGCGCGCGCCGAGCTGGCCGCCCGC
>DASWSH010000042.1:0-6679 GCA_036402735.1 Solirubrobacteraceae bacterium
CGTCTAGGCGCGCGCCTCGTCGCGCGCGACGGCCGGCGCGTCGAAGCGGACCCACACGGTTGCGCCCGTGATGGCGGCGACGGTGAGCACCGACGGCCAGGCGCCGATCGCGCGGGCCAGCACGTGCGAGGCCACGAACGCCGCGAGGCCGACGCCGCTGAGCAGCGCGGCCGTGCCCGGACCGTCGCGGCGCGCCCATGTGCGTGCGCACCACGCTCCGCCCGCCAGCAGCACGACGCCCCCCAGCGGCCGCGAGCCGCTGCCTGCGGCGACGGCGTAGCCGGCGATCAGCGTGCCGGCTGCGACGGGAGCTGTGGGCACGCGGGGCATCGACGAGCAGTCTAGGCGCGGATCACGCGCGCGTCGCCGTCGAGCGCGAAACCCGGGAGATCGAAGCGCGTCTCCAGCAGCTGCGGTATCTGCTCGCGCGCCACCGGTGTGATCGCGCTCGTCGCGGGCGTGCGCTCGGCCAGCGCCAGCTCACCCCAGTCGCTGAGGATCAGCCGGCGCCCGTCGCGCCACTGGCGCGTGACGAGCATGCCGGTCACGAACGTGGACGCCGGGTGGGTGCTCACCCACCAGTTGCTCATCTCGATGTCGGCGTGCGGCACGGGTACCGGCACGAAGCCGTACACGTCCATCCATTCGCCGCCGTCGTAGGTCTGCAGCACCCATTGCGCGCCGCGCTCGACGATGCGAAAGCGCCAGCCCGCCTGCTCGTGCTCGGAGCCCGGCCCCCACGGCAGCGGCTCGAGCAGCGTGCCGCTGCCGAAGCCCACGTCCGCGTGCCAGCCGCGCTCGGCCTCCACATCGCCGCCGTCGGGTCCGCCGCGCACGCGCAGCGCGAGATGCGTCGCGGGGCGCACCACCCCTCCGAGCATCACGCGCGCCAGGTACGGCTCGACCGTGTAGCCGAGCGCCTCCAGCGCCGCCTTGAGCAGCAGGTTCTGCTCGAAGCAGTAGCCGCCGCGGCCGCCGGCGACGATCTTCTCGGCCAGCGCGTCGGCGCTCAGCAGCGGCGTGATGCCCATCTGCGCGTCGAAGCCCTCGAAGGGGATCGAGCAGACGTGGGCGGCATGGACCTCCGCCAGCGTGTGCGCGCCCGCTGTCCGCTCCAGTCCGATACGCGCCAGGTAGTCGGACAACGCGAACATCGCGGCACTGTAACGTGAGGCGCGATGGCCTTCGCACCCCCCGCCCGCCATCTGCTGCGCGCACGCGACTTCGCCGACGCGCACTATGCCGAGCCTCTGTCGGTCGAGGACATGGCGCGTGCGGCGGGGCTATCAAAGGCGCATTTCAGCCGCGAGTTCAAACGCGAGTTCGGCGAATCGCCCTACTCCTACCTGCTGACGCGCCGGCTCGAGCGTGCGGCGGCGCTGCTGCGCAACACCGACCGCGGCATCCCCGACATCTGCCTGTCGGTCGGCTTGACGAGCCTGGGCTCGTTCACGACCAGCTTCACGCGCACGTTCGGCCTCTCCCCGGCGGCGTATCGCGAGCGCTTCCCGCCGGCCGCGGAGATGGCGCTGGTGCCGGGCTGCATGGTCCGCGCATACGGCCGTCCGAAGAAGCGCACTTTTCGAGAAGACAGGAGCGAGACGCCGGTCTAGCTTGCGGTCCATCGCAAATCCCCCCGAAGGAGAAACCAAATGATCAAGATCGCAAACGCCCAGTTGTGGGTCCAGGACCAGGAGGAGGCGCTCGCCTTCTACACCGAGAAGGTCGGCTTCGAGGTCGTCAACGACGTGACGGTGCCGGAGCTCGGCAACTTCCGCTGGCTGACCGTCGCGCCGAAGGGCCAGCCCGACGTGTCGATCGTGCTGATGGCGATCCCCGGCCCGCCGATCATGGACGAGGAGACGACCGAGCAGATCGAGTCGCTGATGTCGAAGGGCTTCGTGGGCACCGTGTTCCTGACGACCGACGACTGTCAGGCCAGCTACGAGGAGCTGACGGCGCGCGGCGTGGAGTTCCACGAAGCGCCCGAAGAGCGCCCCTACGGCATCGACTCGGGCTTCCGCGACCCGTCCGGCAACTCGATCCGCCTGGCGCAGGTCCGCGACCTGTCGCACCTGGAAGGGGCGGCGGCGTAGGGATGAGCGGGCGCAGATGAAGCGGGCGTACGAGGCCGGGCTGCAAGAGGTCGGCGACGGCCTCTACGCCTACCTGCAACCGGATGGCGGCTGGGGCTGGAGCAACGCGGGACTGATCAGCGACGGCGAGAGCGCGCTGCTGATCGACACGCTGTTCGACCTCGAGCTGACGGCGAAGATGCTCGAGCAGATGCGCGCGGCCGTGCCCGCGGCCGCGCGCATCGAGACGGTCGTCAACACGCATGCGAACGGCGACCACTGCTACGGCAACCAGCTCGTCGGCGACGCGCTGATCGTCGCCTCCGAGCGCGCCGCGGCGGAGATGTCCGAGCTGCCGCCCGCGGCGATGGCGGCGCTGCTCGAGCAGGCGCCGAGCATGGGCAGGGCCGGCGAGCTGTTCGCGCGCTGCTTCGGGCGCTTCGACTTCTCCGGCATCGAGCTGACGCTGCCGAAGGAGACGTTCAGCGGCGAGCTCGAGCTGCGCGTGGGCGAGCGCAAGCTGCGTCTGGAGGAGGTCGGGCCGGCGCACACGCAGGGCGACACGATCGTCGTGCTCGACCGCGAGCGCGTGGTGTTCACGGGCGACATCCTCTTCAACGGCGCGCATCCGATCGCGTGGGCAGGGCCGGTCTCGAACTGGATCGCAGCATGCCGGCACGTCGAGCAGCTCGATCCTGTGACGGTCGTGCCCGGCCACGGCCCGCTGGCGAGCAGCGAGGACGTGCGCGAGCTGCGCGCCTATTTCGAATACCTCTACGAGCGCGCGCGTGACGCCCACCGCGAGGGCAGGACGCCGCTGCAGGCGGCGCGCGAGCTGCAGATGGAGCGCTACGCGGACTGGGGCGAGCGCGAGCGGCTGGTCGTCAACATCGCGACGATCTACGCGGAGCTCGACGGCGGCGAGCCGCTCAACCCACTCGAGGCCTTCCAGCAGATGGCCGAGCTGGACGCGTCGATCTAGCGGCTAACGGCCGGTCGAGCCGAGGCCGCCGCTGCCCCGGCTGGTCGCATCGAGCTCGCCCTCGCTCAGCAGCAGGGCGACGTCTGCAAGCGCCAGCACGAGCAGCTGCGCGATGCGCTCGCCGCGCACGATCTCGAAGCTCTCGAGCGGATCGGTGTTGAGCAGGATCGCGATCACCTCGCCGCGATAGCCGGAGTCGATCAGGCCCGGTGCGTTGAGCACCGTCACGCCGTGTCGCGCGGCGAGCCCCGAGCGCGGCAGCACGAGGCCGCACGTGCCCGGCGTGAGCGCCAGCGCGATGCCCGTTCCCACTGCTGCGCGCCCGCCGCCCGGCGCGAGCGTGGCCGAGGCGTCGGCGTAGAGGTCGAAGGCGGCGTCGCCCTCGTGCGCGCGCGCCGGCAGCATCGCGGTGTCGGTCAGCAGGCGCACGGGCAGCTCCACGGCGCTCAGACCTTGTGGAACTGCGGCAGCCAGGTGCCGTCGTCGGAGCGGGTGAAGTCCTGGAACAGCCCCGGCGCCTCGGCCGCGGCGAGCGCGGCGACGCGATCGAACACGAGCCGCAGCTCCTCCTCGGCGCCGGGGTCGGTGCGCATCGCGATCACGTGGCGGAGCGTGCGCAGGTTGGCGCTCCACACGATGTCGGTGCTGAGGCCGAGCGGCGCGAGCCGGCGCAGCGCGGAGGTCGCCTGCTTCTTGACCTCGAACGGCACGCCCTCCTCGTCGAGGCCGAGCTGCGCGGCGGCGCTCAGCTGGAACTCCTCGAGCTGCTCGACCAGCGAGAGCACCTGGTCGCGCAGCGGCGAGAGCGCGGGCGGCACGCGAAAGCCGATGTCGGTGAGGCGCACGTAGCGAAGGCTCTCCTGCGAGAAGGCGGAGCCGGCGCGGTGACGCACGAGCTCGTGCGTGAACACGCGCGAGACGTTGCGGAACGCGAACGAGTAGCTCGCATGCTCGAGCACCGAGCCGTGCGCTGAATGCAGCAGGTTGGCGAAGTACTCGCGCTGCTCGCTGCGCACGCGCGTCACGTTTGCGTTCAGGCCCGGCTCCCACGAGCGGTAGCAGGCGCGGCCCGCGAACTCGACCAGCAACTCGCCGGCGTTGGCGGCACCCGTGCCGCCCTGTGAGCCCTCCGCCTCCGCCAGCCGGCGCTCCAGCCACGAGGCGCCGCCGACGCTCTCGAGGTAGCCGCGCATGCCGTCGAGGTCGAGCGCCGGGCGCGCGATCAGGAACACCTGCGGCTCGGTCTCGTGCATCGCGCGCGATTCTCGCACTTGACCTCGGCTTTAGCGGGCGTAACCATCGTCTGCGCGATGCGCATACTTGTGGTCGAGGACGAGGCGAAGATGGCGGCGCTGCTGAAGCGCGGCCTTCACGAGCAGGGGCTCTCGCCGGAGGTGGCCAGCTCGGGCGAGGCGGCGCTGGCGATGAGCGCGCAGCGCGAGTACGACGTGGTGCTGCTCGACCTGATGCTGCCGGGCATCGACGGCTTCGCGACGTGCCGGCGGATGCGCGAGCAGGGCGTGGTGGCGCCCGTGATGATGCTGACGGCGCGCGGCGCGGTGCAGGACCGCGTGGACGGGCTGGACGGCGGCGCCGACGACTACCTGGTCAAGCCGTTCTCGTTCGTCGAGCTGCTCGCGCGGCTGCGGGCGCTGGCGCGACGGCGCGAGAACGAGCGCGCCGCGCTGCTGCGGGCAGGAGACCTCTCGCTCGACCCGATCGCGCGCCGGGTCACGCGCGGCCAGGCGCCGATCGCGCTCTCCGAGCGCGAGTTCTCGCTGCTTGAGGCGTTCATGCGCCGTCCCGGTCACGTGCTCTCACGGGTCGAGCTGCTGGAGGCGGCCTGGGAGGAGGACTTCGAGCACCGCTCGAACGTGATCGACGTGTACGTGCGTTATCTGCGTCGCAAGATCGACCGGCCGTTCGGCACCAACGCGCTGGAGACGGTGCGTGGCGCGGGCTACCGGCTGCGGAGGGACGGCGGACGCTGAGCAGACTCCCGCTGCGGCTGCGCATCACGCTCGTCTTCACCGCGGCGATGGCACCGGTGCTCGTGGTCACGGGCGTGCTGCTGTATGGACGCTTCGGGCACGACCTCGACAACGCGATCAACAGCGGCCTGCGCTCGCGCGCGTCCGACGTGGCGGAACTGGCGCGCAGCTCCGACAACGACGTGGACCTGCGCCAGCTGCCGCGCAATTCCGCGGAGGGCTTCGCTGAGATCCTCGACGCGCAGGGACGGATCGCGGGCGCGACGCCGACGCTGCAGGGCCGCGAGCTGCTGACGGCGCGCGAGCGGCGGGCGGCGGCGGGCGGCGAGATCCTGATCAACCGACCGGCCAACACGGCGATGCGAGGGCCGTCGCGGCTGCTGGCGACGCCGGTGAGCGTGGGCCCGCGGCGGCTGATCGTCGTCGTGGCGGCCTCCACCGAGACGCGCAGCGATTCGCTGACCGACCTGCTCCACGTGCTCGTGATCGGCGGCCCGGTGGCACTGCTGCTGGCCGCGCTGGCGGCCTACGGCGGCGCCGCGGCGGCGCTGCGACCGGTCGAGGCGATGCGCGCCCGCGCCGCGCAGATCTCCGCGGCTGAGCCGCAGCAGCGCCTGCCGGTGCCGCGCGCGCACGACGAGATCGGCCGGCTGGGGCTGACGCTGAACGAGATGCTCGACCGGCTCGGCGAGGTGCTCGCGCGCGAGCGGCGCTTCGTGGCGGACGCCAGCCACGAGCTGCGCACGCCGCTGGCGATCCTCAAGGCGGAGCTGGAGCTGGCGCTCCTGAAGGAGCCCGCGCGCCCGCGCACGCGCGAGGAGCTCGAACAGGCGCTGGCCTCAGCGGCGGAAGAGACCGACCGGCTCACGCAGCTCGCGGAAGATCTGCTGACGATCGCGCAGATCGATGAGGGCACGCTGCCGGTGCAGCGGCGCGAGGTCGAGATGGCGGACGTGCTGGCGGGCGTGGCGCAGCGCTTCGAGCAGCGCGCGGCCGAGTCTCGCCGCGCGATCGAGCTGCGCTGCGAGGAGGGCCTGGTGGCGGAGGTCGACAAGATGCGCCTCGAGCAGGCGATCTGCAACCTGGTCGACAACTCGCTGCGCTACGGCGAGGGCACGATCGAGCTGAGCGCGGAGCGGCGCGAGGGCGCGCTGCACGTGCACGTCGTCGACCGCGGGCCGGGGCTGCCGGAGGACTTCCTCGGCCACGCGTTCGAGCGCTTCACCCGCGTGGAGCACAGCTCGGCGACCGGCGGCGCGGGGCTGGGGCTTTCGATCACCGCGTCGATCGCGGCGGCTCACGGCGGACAGGCGCGGCTGATCAACCGCGGCGGCGGCGGCACCGACGCGTGGCTGGAGCTGCCCGTCGCGACCTATCTGAAGACGCCTGTGTGACCGAGCGAGTAGCGGCCCGGCTGGGGGAAGACGGAGAGTCCGTGCGGCCCTTCGCCGACGGGGATGCGCGCGAGCAGTCGGCCGTGGCGCGTGTCGATCGCGTACACCACCGAGTTGTAGCGGCCGGACAGCCACAGCACCCTGCCGTCGGCGGACACACCGCCCATGTCGGGGCTGCCGCCGCCGGGCAGACGCCACTTGGCGATCACGCGACGGCTGGCGAAGGAGATCACGGAG
>DASWSH010000043.1:0-14627 GCA_036402735.1 Solirubrobacteraceae bacterium
GCCAGCGCCGCAGCCCAGCCGGGACGCCCCCGCAGCAGCGCGAGCGCCGAGCCGAGCGCGAACGTCACGCCGAGCGCGAATGCGAGCCGCCCCAGCCAGACGTCGCCGACCGCCGCGACCGCGAACGCAGCCGTGCCCGCCGCGCCGGCGCCGCGGCCGTAGACGCTCGATGCGATGCGTCCGAACAGCAGCGTCGAGAGCAGCGCGCACAGTGCGCCGACGGTCCGGACGCCGAGCAGCGCGCCCAGCGGCGGGAACAGCAGGCTGTAGCCGGGCAGATGATGGCCCGCATACCAGTGCTCGTCCCACACGGCGAGACCGATGCCCTTGAACAGCCCCACCCTGTAAACCTGTGCGGCGAGATCCGGCGTGCGCGGGTCGGCCAGCAGCCACGCGAGAACCAGCGCGCCCGCCAGCGCCGGGCCGGCGATCTGCGCTGTGCTCCTGGACCGCACGAGCAAAGATAATGACGGTCGTGAGCTCTCCGTCACCGATGCACCGCACCGCCCGCAGCGCCCGCGCGCTGCTCCCGGTGCTCGCGCTCGCCGGCCTGCTGCTCGGCGGCTGCGGCACCGGCCACCCGCAGGCGGTCTCCGCGCGCGAACTGAACGAAGCGAAGGCCTTCCCCTTCTACCGCGTCTATTGGGTGGGGCCGCGCTTCGAAGGCCAGAGCCTCACCGCCGCGGACGGCTTGCGCTTCTACCTGGAAAAAACCGGCGACAGCGTCTACTACGGCGACTGCGTCAAGAGCAAAGGCATCTTCGGGGGCGGCAGCTGCCAGCTGCCGCTGCAGGTCACGACGGTGATCTACCACCTGCACTCCAACGCGCCGCTCGGACCGCAGCGCAACGTGTTGATCCGCGGCGTGCCCGCGACCGTCTACGACGAAGGCCGCTCGATCGAGATCTACACCGGACGCGTCGCGATCGACGTGTTCGCGGACCAGTTCAGCCACGCGCTGGCCGGCGCCGAACGGCTGCTGCCGATCAACGCGGCGGGCTCCGCTGTGGACTCGCTGCCCCCGCCCGTCTACTGCCCGGGCCTGTCCGGCCCCGTTCCCGCACAGCTCCTGCAGGTGATGGAGTCGCTGCCGCGCCACGCCTGCCAGCACGCGCGCGAAGAGGAAGCCTTCAAGGAAAGCCTGTCGACCTAGCCTGTCGTGGACGGCGAGGGCGCCGCCGTCCTGCCGATCTCGCGCCGCAGCGCGAGGAACGCAGCGGAGCCGATCAGCGCGGGCACCCACAGCGAGATCGCGCGGTACACGATCACCGCGGCCACCACCGTCGAGCCTGGCGCCGCGTCGAACAGGTCGAGCATGCCGACGAGCCCGCCTTCGACCGCGCCGAAGCCGCCGGGCACGGGCACCGAGTTCGCGATCATGCCCACCAGATACGCCATCGCCACGACCCAGAACGAGGCCGTGTGACCGAACGCGGCCAGCGACGCCCACAGCGTGAGCGCGTCGAACAGCCAGTAGCCGACCGCGCCCAGCACGCGCCAGTCGTGGCGGCGGATCTCGCGCAATGCGTCATCGACGCCCTCGCTCACAGCGAGCAGCGCGAGCCCCATGCGCCCGCCGCCCTCGCGCCAACTGTGGGCGCGCCTTCCCGCCCAGCGTGCCACCGCGATCGTGCCGAGGATCGCCGCGACCGCGACCCCCGCCGGCAGCAGCGTGAGCAGAGGCTCTCTCGTGCCGGGCAGCAGCCCCAGCCACATCGGTATCCCGATCACGACCACGGCAGCGGCGCTGACCGCGCTCGTCAGCACGAACAGCAGCACCGAGCGCCGCGCGATCCGCTCCGCCGCGAAGCCCTGGCTGCGCAGCACCCACGCGCCGAGCGCCAGCCCCGCCACGCCGCTGAGGGAGACGACCGAGTTGACCGCCAGCTCGGAGAGGGACAGCAGCCGCGACAGCCGCCGATCGAGCCGGCTGAAGACCAGTTCGAACAGCACCACGTAGCCGGCAACCGACAGCAGCTCCAGCGCGATGCCGGCCGCGACCCATTCCGGGCTCGCGTCGATCAGCCGTTCGCCCGCCGTCTCCAGGCCCGGCACGGCCAGCAGCAGCACGATCACCAGCACGAAGAAGATCGCGAGGCTGATGATGCTGTTGCGCAGCGTGCGCGTCTGAGCGGCGAGGACGTCCTCGTCCTCGCCTGTGCGCTCGCTGTCAGGCGTGGCTCCCATTCACCCCGCACGCTAGCCTCATATCGAGCGGCATGGCTGAGCAAGCACGCATACTGGTCGTCGACGACGAGCCGGCCGTCCAGAGCGCGCTGGGACGTGCGCTCACGCTCGAGCACTACCACGTCGCACATGCCGCAGACGGCGTGCAGGCACTCGAACAGCTCGGTACCGAGCCCTACGACACGGTGATCCTCGACATCGCGATGCCGCGCCTGGACGGCCTCGAGGTGTGCCGCCGCCTGCGCCAGGGCGGCGACCGCACGCCCGTGCTGATGCTGACCGCGCGGGGCGAGGTCGACGATCGCGTCGCCGGCCTCGACGCCGGCGCGGACGACTACCTGGTCAAGCCGTTCGCGCTGCGCGAGCTGCTCGCGCGCGTGCGCGCGCTGCTGCGCCGCGCCGAGGAGGGCCTCGATGGCGAGCAGGAGCTGCTCGAGTTCGAGGATCTGCGCATCGACCTGCGCGCGCACGAGGCGTGCCGCGGCGAGCGGCTGCTCGCGCTGACGCGCACGGAGTTCCTGCTGCTCGAGATGTTCCTGCGCAACCCGCGCAAGGTGCTCACGCGATCGGCGATCTTCGAGCACGTGTGGGGCTACGACTTCGGCTCCAGCTCGAACTCGCTCGGCGTGTACATGGGCTACCTGCGCCGCAAGACCGAGCTCACCGGCGAGCAGCGTCTGCTGCACACGGTTCGCGGTGTCGGCTACGTGCTTCGGAACCCGTCGTGACGTTCCGCCGCCGCATCGCGCTCGTCTCGGCCGCCGCGGTGGCGATCGCGGTTGTGCTGGCGGTGGCGCTCACCTACCTGCTCACCTCCAACCAGCTGCACAGCCAGATCGACAACGAGCTGCACAACCGCGCGCACGAGGCGCGCGCGCTGCGCCGGCTGTTCGCCGTCGGCGCGCTGAAGGCCGGACCGAACGGCTCCTACAGCGTCACGCTCGGCGCGGCCGGCGCGATCGCGGCCGCCACCAGCCACGACGCCGAAGGCGACCTCGTCACGAAAAGCGACGAAAAAACCGACCAGCAGACGGCGCCCAACGCCGGCTCCAGCCGCCCCGGCAGCCTGTTCGGAAAACTTTCGCTCAGCCCCGACGTGGTGCGCGGCTACCAGCAGGTCGTCGACGGCAGCGGCAAGGTGATCGCGCGCTCCTCGCGCAACGTCACGCTGCCCGTCGACGAACGCACCGAGATGCTCGCGCGCAGCGGCGGCAGCTCGTTCTTCCGCGACGTGCGCGTCCATGACCTGCGCCTGCGCGTGCTGGCCGAGCCGTTCGGCCGCAAGCGCGCGGTCGAGATCGCACTGCCGCTCACCGAAACCGACAGCCTGCTCTCGCGCCTGCGCCTGATCCTCGCGCTGATCGTGGTCGGCGGCATCGCGATCGCCGCGCTGCTCGGCCGGCTCGTCGCGGGAGCCGCGGTGGGACCGATCAAGCAGCTCTCACGCGCCTCCGAGCACGTCGCGCTCACACAGGACCTCAGCAAACGCCTCACGCCCGGCGGCGAAGACGAGATCGGGCGTCTCGCGGCGAGCTTCAACGCGATGCTCGACGCGCTCGAGCACTCGATGGACGCGCTCGACGAGTCTGTCGACGCGCAGCGTCAGCTCGTCGCCGACGCCTCCCACGAGCTGCGCACGCCCGTCACGAGCCTGCGCACGAACATCGAGCTGCTGCAGCAGAAGGGCCAGCAGATGACCGGCGAGGAACACCAGCGCCTGCTCGCCGAGGTCGTCGAGCAGATCGAGGATCTCACGCGTCTCGTCAACGACCTGATCGACCTCTCGCGGGGCGAGGAGCCGAACGCGGACATCGAGGACGTGCGCCTCGATCTGCTGATCGAGGAGTCCGCCGAACGCGCTCGCCGGCGCGCTGACTCGACGGTGCTGCGCCTGCAGCTCGCGCCCACGATCGTCTCGGGCGTGCCCGCGCGGCTGGAGCGCGCGGTCAGCAACCTGATCGACAACGCCCTCAAGTACAGCCCGCCGGGCGAGCCGGTCGAGATCGTGCTCGCGGGCGAGGAGATGACCGTGCGCGACCACGGGCCCGGCATCTCAGCCGACGATCTCCCCCACATCTTCGATCGCTTCTACCGCGGCGCGGAGGCGCGCGGGCGGCCGGGCTCGGGCCTCGGCCTTGCGATCGTGCGCCAGGTCGCCGCGCAGCAGGGAGGCACGATCAGCGCTGAGCCTGCCCCCGGCGGCGGCACGCTGATGCGGCTGCGACTGCCAGGCGCAGAAGCCGCTCCCGGCGAGCGCGAGCTGGCGGGCGTCGGCTAGGCCGCTCGCCGCCGCACGAGCGCCCTCGAACCCCGCTCACCGATAGCGGGCGGCCGCACGCTCCACCGCCGCGCCGTAGGAGCCGCCGAACAGCACCGCGTGCACGAGCAGCGGCGCGAGCTGGCAGAGCTCGACCCGCTCCTGCCAGCCCGGGGCCAGCGGCGAGGCCTCCTCGTAGGCGGAGAAGATCCGCTCGGAGGGCGCGCCGAACAGCCGCAGCATCGCCAGGTCCATCTCGCGGTGCCCGCCGTAGGCGGAGGGGTCGATCAGCCAAGCGCGCCCGCCCGCGTCGGCCATCACGTTCCCTGCCCACAGGTCGCCGTGCAACCGCGCCGGCGGCTCGGGCGGCCCGCACAGCTGCTGGAGGCGCTCACACACGTGCTCCACCGCCGCCGCGCCGCTCGCCGACAGCACGCCCTGCTCGCGCGCCTTGGCGACCAGCGGCAGCAGCCGTTGCTCGGCGTAGAAGGAGGGCCAGTCGCTCGCCGGGCCGTTGGACAGGCGCAGCGAGCCGAAGCCGCTCTGCGCCGGCGCGCCCGGCGGCGCACCGAAGCCCTCCGCGCCCGCCAGGTGCGTCCCGGCGAGCCCCCGGCCGAACTCCTCGGCGCCCGTCTCGCTGATCCTGCCCGGCTCGACCCACTCGAGCGCCAGGTACTGCTCGGTCACGTCGAGCACCGCGGGGGTTCGCAGCAGCCCGGGCTCGGACAGCCATTCCAGGCCGCGTGCCTCCGCCACGTAGTCGCCCGGTATCGGCTCCGCGCGCGTCTTCACGAACGCACGCCTGCCGTCGGCGAGCGTGAGCGCGTACGCCTCGTTGATGTAGCCCCCGCCGACGGGCGCGACGTCGCTCGCGCCGGGTGGCAGCGTCACGGCACGCGGCCGGCGCGGATCTCGTCGAGCAGTCCCTCGCAGGCTGCGTGCACCAGCTCGAACACCGTGCCGAAACCGTCCTCGCCTCCGTAGTAGGGGTCCGGCACGTCGTGCTCGCCATCCACCGCCGGGTCGAATTCCCGCAGCAGCCGCACCTTGCGCCGCGTCTGCTCATCGGGCGCCAGCGCGCGCAGGTCGGCGAGGTTCTCGCGGTCCATCGCGAGGATCAGGTCGAAGTCCTCGAAGTCCTGCGCCGTCACCTGTCGTGCCGCGCCCGCCAGCGTGACGCCGCGGTCGGCCGCTGCCGCCGTCGCACGCGGGTCCGGAGCACTGCCCACGTGCCAGGAGCCGGTGCCCGCCGAGTCGAGCTCGATCTGATCCTCCATGCCCGCCTGCGCAAGCACGTGGCGCATCACACCCTCGGCGGTCGGCGAGCGGCAGATGTTGCCGAGGCACACGAACAGCAACCGCAAGCGCTACTCGTCCTCGCCCAGCTCGAGTACCGCCAAGAACGCCTCCTGCGGCACCTCCACGCGCCCGACCTGCTTCATGCGTTTCTTGCCCTCCTTCTGTTTGGCGAGCAGCTTTTTCTTGCGCGTGATGTCGCCGCCGTAGCAGCCGGCGATCACGTCCTTGCGGAACGCCTTCACGGTCTCGCGCGCGATGATGTGCGAGCCGATCGCGGCCTGGATCGGCACGTCGTACTGCTGGCGCGGAATGCGTTTGCGCAGCTTTTCCGTCAGCGAGCGGCCCATCTCGTATGCCTTCTCGCGGTGCACGACCATCGACAGCGCGTCGACCGCATCGCCCGCCAGCAGCACGTCGAGCTTGACGAGATCCGACGCCTTCATGCCGCTCAGCTCGTAGTCGAGCGACGCATAGCCTTTCGTGCGCGACTTCAGCTGGTCGAAGAAGTCGAGCACGATTTCCGCGAGCGGCAGCTGGTAGTTCAGCTGCACGCGCTCCGGAGAGAGGTAGTGCATGCCCGTGTGCTCGCCGCGGCGCTCCTGGCAGAGCTCCATGACCGCCCCGACGAACTCTTTGGGCGCGATGATCGAGGCCTGGATGAACGGCTCGCGGATCTCCGCGATCGTGACCGGGTCGGGCATGTCGGAGGGGTTGTGCACCTCCAGCTCCTCGCCGCTGGTCAGCGTCACGTCGAACTCGACCGAAGGCATCGTCGCGAGCAGCTCGAGGTCGTACTCGCGCTCCAGGCGCTCGCGCACGATGTCCATGTGCAGCAACCCCAAGAAGCCGCAGCGGAAGCCGAAGCCGAGCGCGTCCGAGGTCTCCGGCTCCCACGAGAGCGCTGCGTCGTTGAGCGTCAGCTTCTCGAGCGCGTCGCGCAGGTCCGGGTAGTCGTCGGAGTCGATCGGGAACAGCCCGCAGAACACCATCGGCTTCACTTCCCTGTAGCCCGGCAGCGGCTGCTGCGCGCCCGGCCCGCTGGAGCCCGACCGTGCGCGCGTGGTGAGCGTGTCGCCGACGCGCAGCTGCGTGACGTCCTTCAGCCCCGTGATCAGGTAACCCACCTCGCCGGCCGCGAGCTGGTCGGTGGGCATCATCTGCGGGCTGAAGAAGCCGATGTCGTCGATGTCCGCCTCGGTTCCCGCAGCCATCGCACGGATCGCCTCGCCCTTGCGGAACACGCCGTCGACGACGCGGATGTAGGCGACCACACCCCGGTACTGGTCGAACTCCGAGTCGAAGATCAGCGCGCGCGGGGGAGCCTCGGGGTCGCCTCGCGGCGGCGGCACGCGCCTGATCAGCTCCTCCAGCACCTCCTGCACGCCCTCGCCGGTCTTGCCGCTGATCCTCAGGATCGTCTCTGGGTCCTCGCCGATCAGCTCGCTCACTTCGCCTGCCACCCGCTCCGGCTCGGCGCCCGGCAGGTCGATCTTGTTCAGGCACGGGATCAGCTCGAGCCCCGAGTCGACCGCGAGGTAGGTGTTGGCGACCGTCTGCGCCTCGACGCCCTGCGAGGCATCGACCACGAGCAGCGCGCCCTCGCAGGCGGCGAGCGAGCGCGAGACCTCGTAGGTGAAGTCGACGTGCCCGGGCGTGTCGATCAGGTGCAGCTGGTAGGTCTCGCCGTCGCGCGCGGTGTAGAAGACGCGCACCGCCTGCGCCTTGATCGTGATGCCGCGCTCGCGCTCCAGGTCCATCGAGTCGAGCAGCTGCGCGCGCATCTCTCTCGGCGCGACGGTGTGCGTCAGCTCGAGGATGCGGTCGGCCAGCGTCGACTTGCCGTGGTCGATGTGGGCGATGATCGAGAAGTTGCGGATGTGCTGCTGATCCATGGGCCAGCAGCACGATAGATGGTGAGGACGCTTCTACAGCAGCGCCTCGTAGTAGCCCTTGGGCAGCTCGTGCAGGATGTCCGAGAACTCCTTGTACGGCAGCGTTTCGCGCAGCGCCGCGAACACCGCGCGCGCGTGTTCGAGCGCCTGTTCCCAGCCCGTGCCCTCGCGTTCGGCGATGCGATGGACGAACTCGTCCAGCGACATCTGCTGAGCCTTGCCGCCCGTGCTCGCGGTGCCGCGCAGGAGCGCCGGGTGCAGATCTTCGGGCAGGCACTCGGCGAGGTCCTGCACCTCTCCCCCGGCCAGTCGCTCGGCGAGCGTCTCGGCGACCGCCTCGGCCACGCGGCGAGCCTCCGTCGGGTCCAGTGCCGCATGCCGCGCGACACGCTCGACGAACACATCGCCCACCGCCGCGACCGGCGCCTCGCGCTCCACGGCGACCTTCTCGGCCTCGTGCAGCAGCCGCTGGTAGTCGGCCGGCAGCTGCTGCTCGAGATCGCGGTACTCCTGCTTGCGCACGACCCGCGCGAGCGCCGTCAGCACGGCCCGCGCCTCGCGCTCGGCCGTGCCTTCGTCGAGACCTGTGCGCGCGGCGATGCGGCGGATCAACTCGCGCGCCTCGAACGGCTCCCGCTCGGCGTCCGAGACCAGCAGCCACGCACGCAGCTGCTCGGGCATCTCCGCGCTGAGCGCGCGGGCCTGCTCGAGCGCGAGGCGTTCGCCGAGCGTCTGCAGCGTTGCGCGCGCGATCGCTTCGGCGCGATCGGCGGGCTCGCCGGTCAGCAGCTCGACCGTCGAGAGGAAGCGCTCCAGGCGCCACTCGTCGGCGAGATGGAAGTTGAGCTCGAGCGTGTCCGCATGTACGCGGCTCATGACTACTGCACTAGGACGAGAGCCGCTAGCGTTAAGCACTCGACGGATCGCCAACCCGACAAGGGAGCATCCAGCCGCGGCAACGCGCCGGCCGTAAGGACGGCGGCCTGTCCAGGTGTCGGGAGTGTTAAGCCGCCCAGGCGATAACACAGTCCTGGGACGTATGTAGTAAGCGGCGATCTATGTCGGGCGCAAGCTGGGTGGGCTTCGGCTCACCCAGCCTCTGCTCCTCCGGGCCGGGTCCGGCGCGTCCGCGTCGCCCCTTCACGCAGACGGCCGGCGACGCCGAGGGCTAGGTCCGCCCGAGCCGCGCGCGGATCAGGTTGCCGACCTGGAACGCCTCCGGCACCTGCATCGCGAGCACCGCGCGGATGTAGACGTAGGCGCCGCCGAGGCCGGCGGCGCCGATGCTTACGATCTCCGCGGGCAGCGATTTGCCGAGCAGTTCGTCGAGCAGCTTCCATACGAGCCACGACACGCCCGCGAGCAACGCGGAGGCGACCGCGATGCGCGCGGTGATCATCGTCGTCTGCGCTCCTTCCAGACGGCCGTTGAAGCCCACGCGCAGGCGCTGCAGCTGCAGCGAGGTCATCACGACGTTGGCGGCGAGCGTGCCGATGATCAGGCCCGCGATGCCCAGTGGCTTGTACAGCACGATGCTGACGACGATGTCGACAACGATGTTGACGGCTGCCAGCCGTGTCGGGATCCAGGGGCGTTGCACGGCGAAGAAGGCGCGCGTGAGCAGCAGGTTGAGCCCGCCGAAGGGCAGGCTGACAGCGAACCAGAACAGCGCGATCGAGACGAGGTGTGTCGACTCGAGGTTGAACTCGCCGCGCTGGAAGACCAGCCGCACGACCGGTTCGGCCAGCACCATCAGGAACGCGGCGGATGGGATCAGCAGCAGGTTGATCTGGCGCATGCCGATGCCGATCGCGCGCCGCATCGGCGCCACGTCGCGGTTGGCTGCCATGCGGCTGAGCGTCGGGAACAGAACCGTTGCGACCGCGACGCTGAACAGGCCCTGCGGCAGCATGTAGATGCGGAACGCGTTGTCGATCGCCCGCGGCGCCTGCTTGTTGACGAGCGTGCCGAAGGCGGAGTTGATCAGCTGGTCGAGGTTGACGATGCCGAGACCGATCGTGACCGGCAGCATCAGCGCGAACACCTGCGCGACGCGTGGATCGCGCCAGTCGACGTGGAACTGCAGGCGGAAGTCGATCCGGCCCAACGCGCCGAACGCCATCGCCAGCTGCACGAGCGTCGCGACCAGCACCGCGATTGCCAGCGCGTACAGCGCGTCGCCGTTTTCATAGCCGCCGTGGAAGTGCCCGTGCAGCACGACCAGCAGCACGATGATCACGACGTTCCAGACGGCCGGCGAGATCGCGGGGATCGTGAAGTGGTCGTAGGACTGCAGGATCCCGACCAGCAGCCCGTTCAGGCCGAGCAGCAGGATCACGGGGAACAGCACGCGCGAGAGGCCGACCGTCAGCCCATCGAGCTGGTGGTTGAACGAGGAGCCCGTGAACAGCGGCATGATCACGCCGGCGGCGAGGATGAAGAACGCGGTCAGCGCGCCGAGGCCGATCAGCATGATCCAGAACAGCGTCGAGGCGAGCCGCAGCGCCTCGCGACGGCGCCCCTTCTGCAGCAGTTCGGTGAAGACGGGCACGAACGCGGCCGACAGAGCGGCGTTCGCGAACAGGTTGCTGACGAGGTTGGGGATCTGGAAGGCGATCGTGTAGCCCGATGCCGGGCCGCGCGTGCCGAAGAAGCTGGCGGCGACGACTTCTCGCACGAGCCCAGCCACGCGCGAGATGCCGGTGGCGATCGAGAAGATCGCGGTGTTGCGGGCGACACCGCCTCCGCCCGGCAGGGCCGGGACGGCCGGCTCCGGGATGGGAGGGTCGGCGGTGGCGCTCAAGGCCGCTATAGTACGGCCCGCCGCGAGGGGCTGTTTTGCATGCCACCGAGCGGCGTTTCGACATGGCCAACATCCATTCTCAGAAGAAGCGGATCCTGCGCTCGGAGCGCGAGCGGCTCGAGAACCGCCGCTACACCTCAGCGATCAAGACCCACTTCCGCCGCCTCGAGGCGCTTGTCGGCGAGGGCGACGCGGAGGCGGCCGGCGCGACGCACCGCGAGCTGGTCTCGACGATCGACAAGGCCGTCAAGCGCGGCGCGCTGCACCGCAACACCGGCGCACGCAAGAAGTCCCGCGCGTCCCGGACCCTGACGGGCTCCGGCGAGACGCCCTAGCCGGGCCAGTTTCTCTATACGGAGATTTCTTCGATCGTTCTCTGAGCGATCGTGTCCTCGCTCATCGCGGCCGTGGCGGTTCGATCGGCGAGCAGCGGAGCGCCGCCGCGCGTGTCAACTTCGAGGTCGGCGAGCGCCGTCAGCGCGGCTCGCAGCCGCTCGGGGTCCGAGCGCTGTACGTCGGCGAGCAATCGGTCCGCAGCGCGCGAGGGCATGCGCAGGCCGCGCTTGACCTCGGCGACTGACTCGCCGGCCTGCAGGCGCTGTGAGATCGCGAGCGCGTCGCGCAGGCGGCCGGCCATCAGGTAGGTGAGCCCGGCGAGGCGCTCGCCCTGCTCGCGCAGGCGCAGGTAGGCGCGCGCCGCCTGGCTGCCGTCGGCGCCGACGAGCGCGTCGGCGAGTCCGAAGGCGCGGAGCTCGGCTGAGTGCGCGGCGCGCTGTTCGATCTCCTCGGCGCCGACGGTGCGCGGCCCGCTGCCGGGTCCCTCCTCGCCTTCGAGCGCCAGCTTCTCGAGCTCGCGCAGGATGCGCTGCTGGCGTTCGCCCACCTGCCCGACGAGCGCCTTGCTCGCAGCGGAATCGAGCGACAGCCCGAGCCGCGCCGCCTGCTCGCGTGTCCACTTGCCCAGCTCCCACGGCTTCACCGTCGCCTGCACGACGATCTGCCCGCCGGCCGCCTTGACCGCGGCATGCAGCGCTGCCGGCGCTTTCGCGCGCTGCTCCTCGCGCGCGAAGATCGCGAGCGTCGTGTCGGGGGCGATCTGCGCGAGCGCGGGCGCCAGCACCTGCTCGACCTGCGCCTCGCGCCAGCGCTCCGCCCCCTCGACGATGATCACGCGCCGCCCCACCGCGAGCGTCATCGCGGCCAGCGCCGCCGCCGCCCCGGCGGGTGTCGCCTGATCGCCCTCCAGCACCTCCACGCCCGCCGCACCCTGCTCGCGCTCGGCCAGCGCGCGCAGCCCCGCACGCCGCTCGGCGAGCGCCCCGTGGTCGTCGCCGTGGATCAGATAGGCGGGCTTGAGCTCGGCCACGGGGCAACTCTAGACGGCCGAGAGGCAAGCGAGCCGAGGGCGCAGGGAGCGCCCCTCGGTCCTCTAGCGGACGACGAGGTTGACGAGCTTGCCCGGCACCACGATCTCCTTGACGAGCTCCTTGCCGTCGACGTGGGCGCGCACGTTGGCCGCCGCGTGGCACAGCTCCTTGAGCTGCTCCGGCGAGGCCTCTGTGCTGGCCTGCACGCGGTCGCGGACCTTGCCGTTGACCTGGCAGACGAGCTCGTAGACGTCGCGCTCGAGCAGCGCCTCGTCGGCTTCCGGCCAGGGCTGTTCCCACACGCGCTCGCCGGTGAATCGCTCGTAGATGTCGGCGCTCGTGTGCGGCGCGAAGGGGAACAGCAGCGACGCGGCGGTACCGAGCGCGAAGCGCAGCGTGCGCGCGCTTGCGCTCTCGCGCAGCCGCGAGCTGTCGTTGAGCAGCTCCATCACCGCGGAGATCGCCGTGTTGAACGCGAAGCGGCGCATGTCGCCGCTGACCTTGTCGATCGCCCAGTGAGCCTTGCGCAGCAGGATCAGGTCGTCGCCTTCGGCGCCCGCGTCGCCGCTCAGCTCGGGCTGCGCCGGCGCCGTCCGGTCCGCGGTCTCCGCAGCCAGGCGCCACAGGCGGCCGAGGAAGCGGTACACGCCGTCGACGCCCTCATCCGACCAGTCCGCGTCCTGGTCGGGCGGTCCGACGAACAGGATGTAGCAGCGGGCGGTGTCGGCGCCCACCCGCTCGACGATCGACGCGGGCGACACCACGTTGCCCCTCGACTTGCTCATCTTCGAGCCGTCCTTGGTGACCATGCCCTGCGTGAACAGCGCCTGGAACGGCTCCTCGAACTCGAGATGGCCGAGATCGGCGAGCGCCTTGCAGAAGAAGCGCGCGTACATCAGGTGCAGGATCGCGTGCTCCACGCCGCCGATGTACTGGTCGACGGGCATCCACTGGCGCAGCGCCGACGGATCCCAGGCGGCGCTTTCGTTGCGCGCGTCGCAGTAGCGCAGGTAGTACCAGGAGGAGTCGACGAACGTGTCCATCGTGTCGGTCTCGCGCTTCGCCGGCCCGTCACAGTTAGGGCAGCGCGTGTTGACCCAGTCCTCGGCCGCGGCCAGCGGCGAGCGCCCCTTCGGCAGGTAGTCGTCGATCTCGGGCAGCTCCACCGGCAGCTGCTCGTCGGGCACCGGCACCAGCCCGCAGCGCTCGCAGTGCACGATCGGGATCGGGCATCCCCAGTAGCGCTGGCGCGAGACGAGCCAGTCGCGCAGCCGGTAGTTGACCGACGCATGGCCTTTGCCTTCGCGGTCGAGCCACGAGACGATTGCGGCCAGCGCCTCGCGGTTGGAGATGCCGTCGAAGTCCGAATGCGAGTTGATCAGGACGCCGTCGCCGATGTACGGCAGCTCGGCCTCGCTGCCGTCGGCGGGAGCGATCACCTGCCTGATCGGCAGGCCGAAGGTGACCGCGAAGTCGTGGTCGCGCTCGTCATGAGCGGGCACGGCCATGATCGCGCCGGTGCCGTACTCCATCAGCACGTAGTCGGCGACGTACATCGGGATCTGCTCGCCGTTGACGGGGTTCGTGACGGTGCGCCCGAGCGGCACGCCCGTCTTGTGCTTCTCGGCGTTGCCGCGTTCCTCGTTGCTCTCCTTCAGCGAGGTGTTCACGTACTCGCGCGCGGCCTGCTCGTTCGGGGTGCCGGCGGCGAGGCGCAGCACGTCGGGGTGCTCCGGCGCCATCACGAAGAAGGTCGCGCCGAACAGCGTGTCGGGCCTGGTCGTGAAGACGGGGTAGTCGATCGCGAGCTCCTGGCAGCGGAACGTCACCTCGGCGCCCTCGCTGCGGCCGATCCAGTTGCGCTGCATCGTCTTCACGTGCTCGGGCCAGTCGATCGTGTCGAGGTCGTTGAGCAGACGCTCGGCGTAGTCGGTGATGCGGAAGAACCACTGCTCGAGCTGGCGCACTTCGACGATCGCGCCGCAGCGCTCGCAGCGCCCGTCGGCGTCGACCTGCTCGTTGGCGAGCACCGTCTGGTCTTTGGGGCACCACTTGACGGCCGCCTCGCGCCGGTAGGCCAGGCCGGCGCGGAACAGCTCCAGGAAGATCCACTGCGTCCAGCGGTAGTAGGACGGATCGGACGTCGCGAGCTCGCGCGACCAGTCGATCGAGATGCCCCAGGAGCGGAACTGGCGCTGGAAGGAGGCGATCGACTCGGCGGTGGAAACGCGCGGGTGCACGCCGGTTTTGATCGCGTGGTTCTCGGCGGGAAGGCCGAACGAGTCGTAGCCCATCGGGTGCAGCACGCGCTGGCCGAGGCGGCGATGGAAGTGCGCGATCGCGTCGCCGACCGAGTACGTCTTGAGGTGGCCGATGTGCGGCTCACCGCTCGGGTAGGGCAGCATCTCGAGCACGTACGCCGACGGCGGCGCTACGACCGTGCGAGCGTCCTCGAGCGGTTCGTTGTCGACCTCCCACGTGCGCTCGCTCGCCCACACGGACTGCCAGCGTGGCTCTATCTCGTGCGGGTCGTAGCGTCGCTCGCTCATCGGGAACCGCAGGTTAGCGCCCGCTCTCGCGGGCGCGCACGCGCTCAGGCGGCGGGAGCGCCGGCCGCTTCCTCGGCAAAGCGGCTGGCGGAGCGCAGCATCTCCACGACATGCGCCGGCGCCTTCGCCGGCGAGCCCGCGTCGAATGGAGGCTGCGGGTCGTACTCGATGCCGAGCTGGATCGCCTGCGCGACGTCCTCACCCGCGATCCGGGCGGCGAGCGCGAGTGCCATGTCGATGCCGGCGGACACGCCCGCGCCGGTCACCACCTTG
>DASWSH010000044.1:0-4878 GCA_036402735.1 Solirubrobacteraceae bacterium
GACTGCTCCGGCTACGCCTGGCGCGTCTACAAGCTCTCGCGCCTGCCCTGGGGCGCCAAGATCCTCGGCCGCACCGCAGCGCAGCAGGGCGGCGAGATCGCGAAGAGCCAGCGTGTCAGGCTGCAGAGCGTGCAGCCCGCAGACCTCCTGTTCTTCGGCACCGCCCGCTTCAACTCCACCGCGACCGAGGCCAGCATCTACCACGAGGGCATCGCGCTCTCCAGCGAATGGGCCATCCATTCCTCAGGCCAGGGCGTGTACGTGCTCCCGCTCACCTCCGGCTGGCTCACCCAGCAGTTCGCGTGGGCACGCCGCGTGCTCTGAGCGCCGCCCGCCGTCCCGTTCGGCACAGACCGTCGGAATAGATCAGCAGGGGACCCGGTCAGGGGTCCGACCAATCGACCGCGAGCGGCCGCTTTTCGGCCATCGTTGAAATGCGACCCCTAATGGGATGATTCCGTATGTCGATATCTCGGCTGGATGTACGACCACTCCCGTACCGCGCGCGACCGCGGCTCCGGCCGCGCCGGCCCCGACGAACTGGGCGGCGGCGCGGGCGCAAGCGCGCGCGAGCGCGCTCAGCGGATCGAGCGCCGCCGGCGCGAAGCTGCCGCCGGAGCAAGCCGCACCACACGCCTTCTGAGGATCCTCGCCGGCCCCTCCGAGCTCGACCGCCGGCTCGCCGCGCAGGCGCGCAACTGGCAGGCCGGCGCGGAGGGCGAGGAGTTGCTCGCGCGAACGCTCCACCAGCGCTGCCCCGATGTCGCGCTGCTGCACGATCGCCGCATTCCCGGCCGCGCCTCGAACATCGACCACATCGCGTTCGCACCGAGTGGTGTCTACGTGATCGACGCGAAGCGCTATCGCGGCAAGGTCGTCCTACGTCGCCCGCTGTTCGGTGCTGCGCAGCTGCGCATCGCCGGACGCGACCGCACCTCGCTCCTGGCAGCCCTGGAGAAGCAGGTGACGGTCGTGCGCGCCGCGCTCGCGCCGCTCGCTGACGACGTGCCCGTGCATGGCTGTCTGTGTTTTCTCTCGCCCTCGGACCGGCCCGGCCACGTGGGCCTGCCGATGATCCGCACGCTGTGCATCAACGGCTTCGCGCTGTACCACCCAGCGCGGCTCGCCAAGCATCTGAACAGGCCCGGGCCGCTCGCGCCCGAGCGCGCCAGGTCGCTGCGCAACGAGATGTGTGCGCGGCTGCCTCCGGCCCATATAGTCCAGCGGGGATGAAGCTGTATCACCGCGAGCACGCAGGCAGGCCGATCCGGGTTGCGTGGACGCTCGAGGAGGCGGGCCAGCCGTACGAGCTGGTGAGGATGAGCAGCGACGAGGGCAAGGGGCCGGAGCATCTCGACCGCCATCCACTCGGCAAGGTGCCCGTGCTCGACGACGATCAGGGCTACGTCTTCGAGTCAGCTGCGATCTGCATGCACCTCGCGGACCTCAATCCGCAGGCGGAGCTGATGCCGGCGCCGGGGACGCACGAGCGGGCGCTGGTCTACCAGTGGGCCGTGTTCGCGCCGTCCGAGCTCGAGCCGACGTTGCTCGAGAGCGCGATCTGGGCAGAGCGCGATCCGGAGCGCTCGGCGAAGGCTGCGAAGCGCTTCGCCGACCGCGCGAGTGCCGTCTCGGTGGCGCTGGGCGACAACGACTACCTGCTCGCGGGCACGTTCACCGTCGCCGACATCCTCGTCGCCACGGCGCTCGAGTTCGCACGACGCGCCGGCCTCGCCGATGCCGTCTCCGCCGGCAACCTCGACGCCTACCTCGAGCGTGCGCGTGCGCGGCCTGCCTTCCAGCGGGCCTACGAGCGCGCGGCACCCTGAGCGCGCACGGCGCCCGGGCCCTGCAGGCCGTGCGCCGCGCGCCGGGGCGGCGCGCGTGCTCAGCCGACTTCGAAGGTCGTCCCGGAGAACGTGCCGCTCTTGACCGCCTTGGCCTTCTTCTTGCCTTCCGCCACGCCGCAGGCCGAGCCGCCGCTGAAGCTCTCGAACACTTCACCGCCGGTCACCGTTGCGGGAGCGCCGAACGGGCCGCCTTCCAGCGTGCCGCTCACAGCGACGCCACCCGCTTCGGTGAGCGGCAGCACCAGCGAGCCGTGCGATTTGCCGAGTTCTTTCGGCGCCCACTTGAGCGCCAACGACACGGCTTCAGTCGTCGGTTCGGCAGAGAGGCTCGAGAGCACCGAGCACGTCACTTCGCCGATCGTCTTCAGGTGGTCGACATAGCTCGCCGATTCCACGCCTGATTCGCCCGCGCAGTTGGTCAGCGTGCCTTTCACCGTGATGTTCTGGACGTGCGGCGTTTCGCTCAGGCCCGGCGAGAGCTTGATCGTGCCGCTGTTCTGTTCGCACACCGCCGCATGGCTTTCGCCGGTCCGTTCTTTTTCGGCTTCGCCGTCGGAGTTGGGGCTCGTCAGTTCGACCGGTGAACTGGGTTCGCTGGTTCCTTCGGCGTCGGTAGATGTGACGCTCACGAGGTACTTGGTGCTCGGCTGCACCGGACCCAGGTATGCGGTCGTCCAGTCGCCGCTCGTGCTCGCCGTCAGCACCGGCGGGCCGGGATTGACCGGCGTCGCCGTGACGGTCGAGGATGTGACGAGCGCCGCCGTTTCCGTGGCGAGCGACCAGTACACGGTCATGCGCAGGTATTCGCTCGAACCCGATTCATACAGCCCGACGCTCGCACCGACACCCGCCGGCGATCCGGGCGGCTGGTAGGGCGGTTCTCCCGCGTCCAGGTAGGCGCGGCCGCTCGAGTTGTAGATCCGGTCGCCGTGTGAGTCCGTTGCTTCGAAGCCCGGTTCGATCGAGCCGCCGCCCGAGGAGTAGGAACGCGTCTCTCCGTACCAGCTCCATTCAACGTCCGCCGAGCCGGTGTAGGTGGTGGTTTTGTAGCCGCCGCCGCGTCCGCTGCCGCCGCAGCGCGTCTGCAGGTGCACCACGCCGCTCGGATAGCCGCTCGGCGCGAAGCCCGTCACGAACGATTCCTCCTGGATGCCCCCGCATGAGTGCCCCAGCACCGCGAAGGCCGCTCCCTGGCTCAGCACGAGCTGGATCGGCGTCGAAGCGGATGCGCTCCCCGCGCCGGCGAGGCAGCCGAGCGCGGCGCAGCACGCGCTCAAGACGATCAGCAGCAAACGTCTCACGTTGCTCCCCTTCCTCTCAATTCGTCGCGGCCCCCTGGGACGGCGCCCGCACCCGTATCTAAGCCATGTCAGCTAACAGACACGTGAGAGCCACACTACCTCGCGGGCGCGCGGCGTGCCAACGATCGCGATCAACCGTCCACCAGCAGCCCCTGCACGGGCCCGAGCAGCGACATCGAGCGCCGCGAGACGCCGGGCAGCTCGGTCAGCCGGTGCGTTGCTGGCTCGCCCCGTTCGCGCCGACGCAGCTGCTCGACGGCGATCGGTCGCCACAGCTCGTCCACCACCCGCGACGGCTCGCCCGCCACCTCGTCCACCGCCAGCTCCAAATGCTCGGACCACAGCCGCAGCCGCGTCTCTCGCGCGAGCGTCTCGTCGCACACCACCACGTTCATCTCCGTGTCGTTGAACAGCGAATGGTCGTTCAGGTTCGCCGAGCCGATCGTCAGCCAGCGGTCGTCCACGATGCCGACCTTCGCGTGCACGTACAACGGGCCCCGCTCGCCGTTCGTGCGTGAGGAGACCGTCGCGGCCAGGAAGCGCTTGCCGCCGTCGTCAGCCGCCGCCAGCACGCCCAGCTGTCCGCGAGTTGTGTCCGCGCCGTTGTTGGGCTTCGCCGGCAGCAGCACCACCACGCGGAAGCGCTCGTCCGGCGGCTCGCGCAGCTTCGCCGCGAGGATGTCCACGATCTGCGGCGACCACAGGAACTGGCTCTCCAGGTAGACCAGCCGTTGCGCCGAGCGCAGCGCCCGCGTGTACGCCTCGAGGATCCGGAACTCGCCTCGCGGCGCGAATCCGTAGATCTTCTCCGGCACCGTTCGCACGACCTGCAGCTCCACCCGCCGCCCAGCGCCCGGCTGCCCCGGCATCACGTCGCGCTGCGCCGGCACCGCGTCGCGCTGCCCCGGCACCACGCCGGGCTGGCCCTGCACCGCGCCAGGCTGCCCGGGCACCGCGCCGGCCGCCGCACCGTCCCCCGCCACTTCTCGCCAGCGCGCGCGGAAGTGCTCGGCGACGTCGGCGACCGCCGGCCCGCGCAGCCGCGTCGCCGCGTCGTGCCAGCCGAGCTTCGGGCGCAGCGGGTGCTCGCTCGAGTCGTACCTGTCGCCACCGAGCGATGTCAGGTCGATGCCGCCGACGAACGCGACCTCGTCGTCCACGATCACCAGCTTCTCGTGGTGACAGTGCATCGGCCGCTCGCGCTGGTCCAGCGCGCAGGCGATGCGCGTGCCAGCCACCAGCTGCTCGCGCGTTCTGCGCACTTCCGCGCGTGACGGCGTGAAGACCGGCAGCGGCGCGCCTGCCCACGCCAGCACCTTCACCTCGACCCGCTCGGCCAGCTCGGCCAGCAGCTCGCGCAGATTGGCCGCCTTCGCGGGTCCGTCGCCGCCGCCGCCGGCGCGGCGCAGCTCGAAGTTCGGCTCCAGATGCCAGCCGGCGACGTACACGTGCGAGCACGCCCCTTCGATCGTGTCAGCGATCTGACTCGACGCGGCTTCACCGTCGACGAGCACGTCCAGCTCGCAACCGGGCCGAGGCGGCGGGCTGCCCGCACACCAGAGCCTGCCGTCCGGCGGCGGATCGAGCTGGTCGAGGCGGCCGAGGCCCGCCAGGCGCCTGCGGTGGTGGGCGCGCATCGCGCTCTCAATCGCACGCCCCGCGAGTGTGTCGATCCTCGAGATCAGCCTCTCCATTGCAAACCTGTCTACCCGCTGACACCCCGCCGT
>DASWSH010000045.1:0-2162 GCA_036402735.1 Solirubrobacteraceae bacterium
ACCTTCCTGCTCGGCGCCGCGCTGTTCAGCATGCTGCTGGTGCTGCCGCTCTACTACCAGGTGGATCGCGGCGAGAGCGCGCTGCACGCCGGCCTGCTGCTTGCCCCGCAGGGCCTTGGCGCCGCGCTGATGCTCCCGATCAGCGGCCGCCTCACCGACCGTCTCGGCGGCGGCCGGGTGGTGGTCGCGGGCTGCAGCGTCATCGCTCTCGCGACCCTGCCGCTTGTCTTCGTGAGCGGAACCACGCCCTACGCGCTGCTCGGCGCGGTGCTCTTCGTGCGCGGGATGGGTCTCGGAGCGTCGATCCAACCCGTGACCGCGGCCGCCTATGCAATGCTCGATTCGTCGCAGGTGCCGCGTGCCACGGCCGCGCTGAACACCCTGCGACAGATCGGTGGCTCGATCGGCACCGCGCTCCTGGCCGTGGTACTCCAGCACGAGAGCCGCGCGGTCGTGCCGTCCAGCGGCGGCGCGGGAGGACTGCTCGCCCCGCTGCCCGCAGGTCAGCGCGCCCAGATCAGCGGGCCGCTGGCAAACGCCTTCGACACCACCTTCATGTGGGGGCTGGTGCTGGCGCTCGTGGCCATCGTTCCGGCAGTTGCGCTCATGCGCGCCGAGCGCGCCCGCCGGCGGCCGGAAGGGCGGAGCAGCGACCCGGGGCCGCGATCACCGCGACGGATCCTCTTCCCGATCGGCCGCGCCGGCATGTCCGAGCGCGCGCTCGACGTCGCGCTGCGCATCGCTCATCGGCGGCGCGCGACGCTCGTCCCCGCGTATCTCGCGGTGGTGCCGCTGCAGCTGCCACTCGACACGGCGCAGTTGCGCGACCGAAGCATCGCCACGCCGATGCTCGAGGCGATCGAGCAGAAGGGGAGCCGAGACGGCGTCCCGATCGACTCGCGTATCGAAGTGGGTCGCACGCACCGCCACGCACTCGAGCGCCTCTATGAGGCGGAGTCCTACGACCGCACCGTGTTGGACGCGGGCGAAGGCGTCCTCTCCGACGAGGTCGACTGGCTCCTCGGGCGGGCGCCCGGGGAGGTCGTCGTCCTGCGGGCCGGCCCTGCTCCCGGGGGAGTAGGGAGAAGAGCCGTCCCCGGTCCGACGACGCCGCCTTGACGAGGCGGCACGATTGGCCCAGCGCCACCCAACATCCCCAAGGAGGCCTGGTCGCATGGCGGTACGGGAATCAGCTTCGAAGCAGGGCAAGGCCGTCGCCGGCGAGGCGGATCCCCTTGCGGAGCAAGGGGGCAGGTCAACCGCGCAAAAGCTCGGCTTCTGGGGCTTTGCGACCGGCCTCATACTCGTGCTGGTCGTCGGAGTCGGCATCGCCCTCTCGGCCGCGGTGAAGGCATACACCCGGGCGGAGCAGCGCTACGACGCCGAGAACCGGGTCTCGCTTACGCACATCGCGATCAGGCAGGCCGAGCAGCACGCCCAGATCACGCGGGCGCAGATCGTGGCCACGCAGGCCGATGCCGACAAGCGCTTTGCCGAGGCGGTCGGCATTAGGCGCGCCCAGGACGAGATCAGCCGGACGCTCACGGGCAACTATCTCCAGTACGAGGCGATTCAGGCGCAGAAGGCGGTTGCCACCTCAGGGCGGAACAACACGCTCATCTACGTTCCCTCAGGCGGCAACGGCGTGCCACTCGTCCAGGATCCGCAGACCGTCAACCGCCTCCGTCCGACGCCCGCGCCGTAGCGCCGAGGTGGACCTCGAGGTCGCGCAGGTTGTCGAGATGCTGGCTCGTCCACAGCAGCACGAGCGCGGAGTCGACCGTTCCCTTGTCGCGGCCACGGGAGGCTTCGCGCACGCACGCGAGTAGCTGGTCGCGCCCCTCGACGTCGTGGCTGTGTGGCTGCGGCACCGCGTGGCCGTGCACGAGCGCGTACCCGAGCGCGACGTACCAGGAGTGGAGTGCATGCAGCTCGCGATCGAGGTTGGGGCCGCAGCGCTCGAGCGGGGGTCCGCCGTCGGCCATATGTCTGAGCGCTGTGAGCGACTCGCCCGCGCGGCGCACGCGCGAGGCCCCGCCGACCAGCGCGCCCACGTCCTCGACGTTCATCGTTCTCGGCGAGCGCTCGGCGAGGTACTGCCGAAAGGCGTCGTCCAGCCGGTGGAGGGCGGCGTCGGCGGCTTGGCCTGCGTGTGCTGCGAC
>DASWSH010000046.1:0-8968 GCA_036402735.1 Solirubrobacteraceae bacterium
GCGAAGCTCGTCGTCGAGTATCGCGCGATCGGCGCGGACCCGGCGCGGCTGGAGAGCTGGTGGAGCCGCATCGAAGGATGGAAAGCCAAGTACCCGCTGTCCTATGAGGACTCCAGCGACAACGAGATCAAGCCGCAGTTCCTGATCCAGGCGCTGTACGAGGCGACCGGCGGCGAGGCGGTCGTCACGAGCGACGTCGGCCAGCACCAGATGTGGGCGGCGCAGTACTACGACTTCCCGGCGCCGCGGCGCTGGATCAACTCGGGCGGCCTCGGCACGATGGGCTTCGGCCTGCCTGCGGCGATGGGCGCCGCCGTCGGCTGCCCGGAGAAGCTCGTGTGCTGCATCGCCGGCGACGGCTCGGTGCAGATGAACGCACAGGAGCTCGCCACCTGCGCGCAGAACAAGATCCCGATCAAGGTGATCATCATGAACAACGGCTACCTGGGCATGGTGCGCCAGTGGCAGGAGCTGTTCTGGGACGGCAAATACAGCCAGGTCGACATGGGCGAGTTCCCCGACTTCGTGAAGCTGGCGGAGGCCTACGGGGTGACAGGGTTGCGCCTGCACGACAAGACCACGCTGGTCGGGGACCTGCGCAGTGCGCTCGAGCTCGACGGCCCGGTGCTCGTCGACGTGCGCGTGACGCGTGAGGAGAACACCTACCCGATGATCCCCGCCGGCTCCGCCGCGCGGGAGATGGTGGGCTGAGCGGTGGGCGAACCGGGAACCAAGGAGCCGCTCAGCCTCGAAGAGCTGCAGGCCGCGACGAACCTGCGCACGGGCCGCAAGCACGTGCTGTCGATCCTCGTGGAAAACAAGTCGGGCGTGCTGACGCGCATCGCGGGCCTGTTCGCGCGGCGCGGCTTCAACATCGACACGCTCACGGTCGGCCCGACCGAGGACGAGCAGATCTCGCGTGTCACGCTGACGGTCGACGGCGCGCTGCACCCGATCGACCAGGTCACCAAGCAGCTGCACAAGCTCGTCAACGTGCTCAAGATCCGCGACCTCGAGCCGACCGACACGGTCGCGCGCGAGCTGGCGCTGTTCAAGGTCTCCGCGGACGGCACGCAGCGCGGCGAGCTGATGCAGATCGCGGAGATCTTCCGCGGCAAGGTCGTCGACGTGACCAAGCGAGCGATCATCATCGAGGTGACCGGAACGACCGAGAAGATCGAAGCGTTCGAGACGATGGTCCGGCCGTTCGGGCTGATCGAGATGATGCGCACGGGCGAGATCGCGATCTCGCGGGGCCGCAGCGAGACCTGAGGGTTTGCGGGCCACGCGCTCCGGCTCGCCGTCCCCGCCGAGCGACTCGCGCGCGGAGCGTCTGCATGGGCTGCTGGACGCCGCGCAGGCGCGGCGGCTGCACGAGCTGCTGGGCGCCGCTCTGTCTCGCGCACGCGTCGCGGGTGAGCCGACGCTCGCGGCGTTCACCGCGCCGTTGCCCGCCGGTGCCGACCCTTCGGCGATCGTCTGCGCCTCGCGTCGCGCCGAGGAGGACTGGTTCCTGTTCGAGCAGCCCGAGCGCGGCCGCCGCGCGCTCGCCACGCTCGGCACCGCCACCGAGCTGAGCGCCGACGGCGGCGAACGCTTCGCGGCTGTGGCCGATCGCTGGCGCACGCTCACGGCGCGCGCGGTGGCGGACGCCGGCGCCGGGCCCGGGCCGGTCGCGGTCGGCGGCTTCAGCTTCGCGCGCGACGGCGGCTCCTCACCGCACTGGCGCGGCTACGCGCCGGCGGCGCTGACGGTGCCTGAGCTGGCACTGCACCGGGTCGAGCACGGCGGCCGCACGGAAGCCTGGCTGACGATCGCCGCGCTGGTCGAGCCCGACGACGTCGCGGAGGCGCTGGCGGCGCGTCTGCAGGCGCGCGTCGAGGGCTTGCGCGACGCGCCGCTGCCGCTGCTCGACCCCGCGCCCACCGGTCGCTTCGAGATCGTCAGCACGATGCCGCCGGAGCACTACGAGCACGCCGTCGGGCGCGCCACCGAGATGATCAGGGCGGGGCGCTTCGAGAAGATCGTGCTCGCGCGCGAGGTGCAGGTGCACGCGCCGCGAGCCCACGACGCCGCCGCGGTGTTCGGCGTGCTGCGCGAGGAGTTCCCTTCGTGCTTCGTGTTCTGCGCCGGCCGCGGCGATTCTGCCTTCGTCGCCGCGAGCCCCGAGCTGCTCGTGCGCCGCGAGGGGCAGCGCGTCTCGACGGTCGCACTGGCGGCCTCGACCCGCCGCAGCGCCGATCCCGCTGTCGACGCGCATCTCGGCGAGCAGCTGCTGCGCGACGAGAGCTATCGCGAAGAGCACGCGATCGTCGCGCGCCGCATCGAGCGCACGCTGCGCCCGCATTCGGTGTGGGTCGCCGCGGCGCCGGAGCCCGAGCTGGCGCGCATCGCCAACATCCAGCATCTCGCCACGCCTATCCGCGCGCAGCTCGCCGCGCCGATCGACGCGCTCGAGCTGGCGGGCCTGATGCACCCGACGCCCGCTGTCGGCGGCGAGCCGCTGGCTGCCGCCGTGCCGCTGATCCCGGCGCTGGAGGGCTTCGACCGCGGCTGGTATCTCGGCCCGGTCGGCTGGACCGATGCGGAGGGCGACGGCGAGTTCTGCGTCGCTTTGCGCTGCGCGCTGCTGAACGGGACGATCGCCCGCTGCTACGCCGGCGGCGGCATCGTGCGCGACTCCGACCCGGCGCGCGAGCTGGCGGAGACCGAGGTCAAGCTCGCGGCGCTGCTGCCGCTGCTGGCGGGGTAGAGCCTGCGGCGCGCGCCTCGCCGCCGAGTGCCGAGCAGCGCGCTAACGCCCGACCGCCTTGTGCACCGCCTCCCAGACGCGCCGGTGCAGCGCCACGTTCTCCGCGCGCTCGCTGCGCACGTGGATGAGTGTGGAGCGATCCGCTGCGAGGCCGCGCTCCAGCGCCGCGCGCAGACCGGCCAGGTCACCCGGGCGCTCGTAGTCGAGGCCGTAGAGCGTCGCTGCCTGCGCGAAGTCCAGCCCGGTCGGCGTGGCGATGTGCGTGGTGTACAGCCCATCGTCGACCCCGGAGATCGGCAGGAAGTCGAAGATCCCTCCGCCGCCGTTGTCGAGCAGCACAATCGTGAGCTTCAGGTCGAGCCTGCCGGCGGCGAGCAGGCCGCCGATGTCGTAGGCCAGCGCCACATCGCCGATCAGCAGCACGACCGGCCCGCCTTCCGCCGCCGAGGCGCCGAACGCGCTGGAGACGGTGCCGTCGATGCCGTTGGCGCCGCGGTTGCAGAGCACGCGCGGCGGGTCGGGGCGCACGGGCCAGAACGTCTCGATGTCGCGAACCGGCATCGAGGAGGCGACGAACAGCGTGGCCTGGTGCGCCAGCAGCACGCCCAGCTCCGCAGCGACGCTCGGCTCGGAGAGCTCCTCCCGCCCGAGCGAGCCGGCGATCGCCTCTGCGGCGAGCTGGTCGGCGCTGCGCCAGGCCTGCAGCCACTCGCTTCCCGCCGGCGCATCGTCCTTGACCGCCAGCGCCCGGAGCGTCGCGGCAGGCTCGAGCGCGAAGCTGTGGGTCAGCGCCGCGTCGGGGTCCTGCCACGCGCCCTCCACATCGAGCGCGACCTGCACGGCGTCGGGCTGCCTCGCCAGCCAGCTGCGCAGCGGCTTGGACACCGGCAGGTCGCCGACGCGCACGATCACGTCCGGCGTAGCCTCGCGCGCGAACGCCTCGACGCGCAGCAGCGCGTCGTAGTGCGCGACCGCGGCGGTGCCGCGACGCGCGCTCGACATCGGATCTGCCAGCAGCGCCCAGCCGCGTCGCTCGGCGAACGCGGCCGCAGCCTCGCCCAGCCGCGTGGCGCGCTCGTGGCGCCCGGCGACGATCACGCCGCGCCGCGCGCCGCCCACCAGCTCGCCCAGCGCTCGCGCCTGCGCTTCCTGCGGCTGCGTGGGCGTGCGAACGACATAGGGGCGCCCGTCGGGCCGGCCGCTGTCGTCGCGGGGCAGCTCGCCGTCGCTCACGAGCGGCTCGCGCAACGGGAAGTTGAGGTGCACCGCGCCCGGCGCGCCTTCCAGCGCTGTCGCGTAGGCGCGGCAGGCGAGCGTGCGGATCCACGGCAACTGCTGCTCGCCTGCGCCGCCCAGCTCGACCTCGAAGAACCACTTGGCGGCGCTGCCGAACAGCTTCAGCTGGTCGATCGCCTGGCCGGCTCCGTTCTCGCGCAGCTCCGCCGGCCGGTCGGCGGTCAGCAGCAGCAGCGGCACGCGCGCCTCGCGCGCCTCGACCGCCACGGCGAGCAGTTGCGCCGCGGCTGTGCCTGACGTGCATGCCAGCGCGACCGGCAGCCCGCTCGCCTTCGCCAAACCCCGCGCGAAGAAGCCGGCGCAGCGCTCATCCACGTGAGAGAAGCAGCGCAGGCGCTGCTCGCGCGCGAGCGCCAGCACCAGCGGCGCGCTGCGCGAGCCCGGAGAGGTGCAGGCGGCGCGCATGCCGCAACGCGCGAGCTCGTCGACGAACGCTCGCAGCAGCAGGTGGGTGTCGTCGTCTCTGTCGGGGGTCATAGGATCGGCGCGTGCCGGAGAGCCTCGTACTGCTGCACGGCTTCGGCGGCACGCACCGTGCCTGGAACGGCGTGATCGCGCGCCTGGACCGCGAACGCTACCTGCCGCTCGCCCTCGACCTGCCCGGACACGGCGCCGCCGCAGAGCACCGCCGGCCGATCACGTTCGATGACTGCGTCTCCGCGGTGCTCGAAGCGGCGCCCCCGAGCTTCGCGCTGTGCGGCTACTCGTTGGGCGGCCGCGTCGCGCTGCACGTCGCGCTGTCCGTGCCCGAGCGGGTGAGCCGGCTCTGCATCCTCGCCGCAGATCCCGGCATTGAGGACGCGTCCGTGCGGGGGTCGCGGCTCGCTGCGGACGAGCGCCTCGCCAGGCGCCTGGAGGATGAGCCCTTCGAGGACTTCATCGAGCGCTGGGGCGCGCAACCGCTGTTCGAAGGGGATCCGACGGAGGTCGCCGAGCTGGCGCGTGCCGATCAGCGCCGCAACGACCCGCTCGCGCTGGCGGCGGCGCTGCGCGGTCTGTCCGTCGGCGCGATGGCGCCGCTGTGGGGGCGGCTGGCGCAGCTGCGGATGCCCGTGCTCTACCTCGCAGGCCGGCGCGACGAGAAGTTCGCGCGCATCGGTGCCCGGCTGGTAGAGGCGGTGCCGCACGGCCGGCTCGTGATGCTCGACGGCGGCCACCGCCTGGCGCTGGAGAACCCCGGCGGCGTGGCGTCGGCGCTCCTATAGCTCGACAGCGGGCAGACCGTCGAGGCTGACTGCGTTCTTCTCGCGCTGGTAGTCGAGCAGCGCCTCCTCGCCGCCGACGCGCACCTTCTTCTCGGCCCACGCGTCGGCGTGCGGGCGCAGCCCCTCGAAGCTCATCAGCGGCACCCCGTAGCCGCACGAGTCGGCCACGCGCGTCACGTCGATCAGCACGATCGCACGGCGCGCCGCCGCGACGCTCGGCTGCTCGAAGTCGCAGCGCTCGAGCAGCTCCGCGAAACGCTCGTCGTCTGCGGGCACGATCTCGCCGCGGCCGTGCAGGCGCACGATCCGCGGCGGCCCGGAGAAGGCGCACAGCATCACCACGACGCGGCCGTTCTCACGAACGTGCGCGATCGTCTCGGCGCCGCTGCCGACGACGTCGAGGTAGGCGACCGTACGCTCGTCCAGCACGCGCAGGCTGCCGATCGGCCCCTTCGGCGAGACGTTGACGTGACCCTCGGCCGCGAGCGGGGCGGACGCGACGAAGAACAGCGGCTGAGCCGCGATCCAATCGCGCAGCCGGTCGTCGATCGCGTCGAAGATCTTGCCCATGCTCGACAGCATAGGCACGCCTGCGCGCGCGATGCCGCCAAGTCCAGGCGCGGGCGGGCACTGAGGCCGCGCGTCCCGCCCGCCGCTCAGGGGGCGATCCCCAGGCCCGGGGCCGAGGGCAGCTCGATCGCGCCTTCGCGCGGCGGCAGCGGGTCCTCGAGGTCCGCGAACAGCCCCAGCGTGGCGAGGCCGCAGTGTGCCAGCGAGCCCCGCGAGGCGAGCGCGGCCGCCGCCTGCAGCGCCGCAGCCACGCCGAGCGGCCCGTCGAGCGTGGAGGCGAGGTAGACCTCCGCGCCGGAGGCGCGCACGAGCGTGGCCGCGGCGAGCAGCGGGCCGATGCCGCCGCAGCGCGAGACCTTCAGGCACACCGCGTCGGCCGCGCCGGAGGTGAGCGCGCCGGGCTCGCCGGCGCTCTCGTCGATCGCCACGCGCACCGCCACGCGCTCGCGCACGGCGCGGACGGCAGCGAGGCCGTGCGCGGGCTCCTCGACCAGCTCAAGCCCCGCCGGCGCGAGCGACTCGATCGCCTCCACCGCCTGCTCGACGGTCCACGCGCCGTTCGCGTCCAGCCGCAGTCGCGCGTGCGGGCCGGCGACGGCGCGCACGGCGGCGACGCGACCGGCGTCGTCGCCGATTCCGACCTTCACCTTGAGGCACTCGAAGCCTTCGCGCACCGCCTGCGCAGCCTGCTCGCCGGCGCCCGCGCGATCGAGTGCGGTGAGCGTCGCGTTGACGGGGACGCGCGGCGCAGGCGTGTCGCTGATCAGTGCCGCGACCGGCTTGCCGGCGCGCCGCCCCGCGCGGTCCCACAGTGCCATGTCGATCGCCGCGATCGCCTCCGGCACGTCGTCGACCTCGCGGCATGCTTCGATCATCTGCACACCCGCGAGCGGGCCGCCCTCGGGTGCGGCCGCGACGACCGGCACGTAGGCCTCCAGCGCCTGCCAGACGCGCTCGAGGTCGGGGCCGTCGTAGGCCGGCAGCGGCGCCGCCTCACCGTAGCCGGCGAGGCCGTCGTCGCCGGTCAGCGACACGAGCGCGAGCTCGCGCTCGGTGACCGCGCCGTAGGAGGCGATCATCGGCTCGGCCAGCTGCAGCGTGCGACGCGCGAGCTCGAGCTTCACGAGCCGATGCCGCCGCTGGCGAGGATGCCGGCGGAATAGAGCACGCAGAACGTCAGCTGCAACGCGCCGGTCTGCGCCAGCGCGGCGTTGAGCGACGGCCCATCCACACGCGTGCGCACCGTGGTGGCGACTTTCGCGGCGAGCGGGATCGCCAGCCACGGCAGCAGCAGCCACGCCGACATCGAGCCGAGCAGCCACGGCAGCGGCGCCGTCAGGAAGCTGAGCGCGAGCATCGCCACGTACATCGCGCGCGTGCGCTCTCGGCCGAGCCGCACGGCGAGCGTGCGCTTGCCCGAGCGCCGGTCGGTCTCGAGGTCGCGCACGTTGTTGACGACGAGGATCGCGCTCGCGAGCAGCCCCACCGGCACCGCGCACACGAACGCCTGCCAGGGCAGCTCCTGCACCTGCACGAAGTACGAGCCGACGACCGCGACGATGCCGAAGAACAGGAACACGAACAGCTCGCCAAGCCCCTCGTAGCCGTACGGGCGTGGACCGCCCGTGTACAGCACCCCCGCGAGGATCGAGGCTGCGCCGACCGCCAGCAGCTCCCAGCCCGCCACGGCGATCAAGTAGGCGCCGCAGGCGACCGCGAGGCCGAACGTCACGTATGTGGCGAGCAGCACCTGACGCGGCGGCACGAGGCCGCCGGCGGTGACGCGCACCGGCCCCAGCCGGTCCTCCGTGTCCGCGCCGCGCCGCGCATCGGAGTAGTCGTTCGAGAGGTTTGTGCCGACCTGGATGAAGATCGCGCCGAGCAGGGCCGCGACGAACGCGAGCGGGTGGAAGGTGCCGTCGCCGAGCGCCAGCGAGGTGCCGACGAGCACGGGAGCGACGGCCGCAGGCAGCGTGCGCAGCCGTGCAGCCATCAGCCAGATGCGCAGCGCGCTCATCGTGCGGTGCTACGCCCGCCGCGGGAACTGCGAGAAGTCGGGCTTGCGCTTCTCCTTGTAGGCGTCGCGACCCTCCTGCGCCTCCGCGCTTTCGTAGAAGAGCAGGTTGGTGTCGTGGGCCAGCTGCTGAATGCCGGACAGACCGTCCTCCGCCGCGTTGAAGCTCGCCTTCAGCAGGCGCAGCGCGAACGGCGAGAGCGCGAGCATCTCGCGGCACCACTGCACCGTCTCCTGCTCCAGGCGCTCGAGCGGAACGACCGTGTTGACGAGCCCCATCTCGAGCGCCTGCTGCGCGTCGTACTGACGGCACAGGAACCAGATCTCCTTGGCCTTCTTCGGCCCGACGAGGTTCGCGAGCAGCCCCGCGCCGAAGCCGCCGTCGAAGGAGCCGACCTTCGGGCCGACCTGGCCGAAGCGCGCGTTGTCGGCCGCGATCGTGAGGTCGCACACCAGGTGCAGCACGTGACCGCCGCCGATCGCGTAGCCGGCGACCATCGCCACGATCGGCTTCGGCAGGCGGCGCATCTGCACGTGCAGGTCGGTCACGTGGAAGCGCCCCACGCTCGCGAGGCCGTCGCCCTCGTCTTGCAGGTAGCCGGTGTCGCCGCGAACGCGCTGGTCGCCGCCGGAGCAGAACGCGTCCGGACCCTCGCCGGTGAGCACGATCACGCCGACCGACTGGTCCTCGCGCGCGCGCTCGAGCGCCTGGGAGATCTCGATCACGGTGCGCGGCCTGAACGCGTTGCGAACCTCCGGCCGCGCGATCGTGATCTTCGCGATGCCCGCGTCCTCGCCGCACGAGAGCTCGTAGCGGATGTCGCCGTAGTCGCCCTCGCCGGCGATCCATTCGGTGCTCATCGCGCGAAGGCTATCTACCTGCAAGCTCCGAACCTGGCTTGCGGCCGCGCCGTCCCGGCCCGCTCGCCGCCGCGCTGTTCAAGCCGGTCCCGGTCGCGCCGTGACCGCCCTGCGGAGCCACCTCCCCGACGACTTGCCCCAGAACGGCGACGGCCGCGGTTGGAGCCGCGACCGGTCGTCAAATCACGAGCCGTCCCCCCGGCGAAGGGAGGCAGCCAGAGCGTAGCGCGTGCCAACAACGCCCCGCGGGGGGCAGCGAGCGTGAAGGCC
>DASWSH010000047.1:0-14735 GCA_036402735.1 Solirubrobacteraceae bacterium
GCGCGGGCAGATCGCGACGCTCGAGCGGGCCGTGGCGGAGCTGGAGGCCACACACCTGACGCTGGCCGGCTCCGAGCGGCGGCCGTCGGCAGTACGCGGGCCTGCGCTGCTCGACGCGGCGGCGCTCGAAGACGTGCGCTCCCAGCTGCTGCGCCGGCTCGTCGCGCTGCAGACCGCGATCGACGAGGGCGCGATCGCCGCGCAGGACGACGCAGCGGCGACGAGCGTGCGCAGGCGAGCTTCGGAGCGCACGGCGCCGGCGAAGCGTGTGAGCACCAAAGCCGACCCCGCCGCGGCGGCGAAGGCACCCGCGAAGGGACGCGCGGCCAAACGCGCTCGCCCCAGCGGCCGGCCGGCGACGGCCTGAGCCGAGCCGCGTCGGCTCAGCCGGCGCTGCGGGTGCAGGAGCCGGCCGCCGCCTGAGCCGGGCCGCGGCGCTCAGCCCGCGCTGCGCGGCGCCGGCGGCCGCCTGAGCTGGGCCGCGGCCGCTCAGCCCGCGGTGCAGGCGCCGGTTCCGACCTCGGCCCCGCCGCCGGCGCGCTCCTGGGCTAGGTCGTGCGCCACTGTCGAGTTCGCGACGCCGTAGCCGCCCTGGCGGCCGCTGCCGACGGTGGCGGCGAAGATCGTCGTGAGCACGCGGCCGTCGGCGCCGACGAGCGGACCGCCGGAGTTGCCGGGCCTGACCAGCCCGCGCAGCAGCGTGAGCAGCCGCTGCACGGGCCCGCGCCCGTATGCGTCCTGCGTGAGCACCGTCTGTGTGCGCCCGATGCGGCCGGGCTGCACGCTGAGCGGGCCGTTCTCGGGATACCCGAGGATCGCGCCGGAGGCGCCGTCGGCGGGCGAGCCCACGAGAGCGAGCGCAGGCACACCCAGTCCGCGCACGCGCAGCAGCGCGAGGTCATTGGTCGGATCGAACGCGACCGGTTCGGCGGCGAGCTCGGCACCGCGGCCGCCTACCTGCACGGTCGTGTCGTGCTCGCCCGCCACCACGTGCGCGTTCGTCACGACGAGGTCCGGCGCGATCGTCCAGCCCGAACCCTCGATCGCCAGGCCGCAGGCGGTGCCGAGCACGCGCACGACGCTGCGACTGGCGTTGCGCACGGCCGGCTGGCGTGCCACCGCCCCGTTCGGCGGCGCGAGCGGCGGCGCGGGTCCCGTGATCGACGGCAGCGGGTCGAGCCGCGCGAGCGCGTCGAGGATCGGACCGGACGGCGGCAGGATCTGGTTGAGCGTGCGCAGGATCGCCGAGCGCTGGATCTGCGCCTGCAGCGATCGCTGGCCCGGCGTCTGCGCGGCGACGGCCGCGACGATCCACACGATGCCGAGCGCCAGCGCGCAACCGAGCAGCGCGCCGAGGCCGCCGTCGAGCACCCCGAGGCCGGGCAGCACCAGCGTGCGGCGCAGCCGGAAGCCCAGTCCCTCCAAGCCGCTCGCCAGGATCGCGCCGCCGGCGAGAGCGCCGACGAGGCCGAAGGCCGGGGCGTACGGGGAGGCAGAGCCGCGTGGCAGCAGCAGCGGGCCGATGCGCGTGCCGAGGAAGGCACCGAGGGCGAACCCGGCGAAAGAGAGTGCGCCGACGATGAAGCCCTGACGGAACCCGAAAAGGCCGAGGATCGCGGCGAACGCGACAATCAACCAGTCCAGCTGCGTCACCTCCCATGTTCTACAAGCTCCTTGACTGAGAACCGGAACCGGCGTCTGCAGCGTGCGCTGCCGGTGCTCGCGCTCGCGCTCGTCGCCTTCCTGTCAGGCGCGATCGTCGGAGCGAAGCGCGGCTCCTCGCCCTCGGTCGCGCTGGCGGAACGGTTCGCTGCCGCCTGGGCGCGCGGCGACTACGCATCCATGTACTCGGACATCTCGCCCGAAGCGCGGCGCAGCATCTCTCCCCACGCCTTCCACGACGCATACGTGCGGGCTCTCGCGACCGCGACCGCGACCGGGCTCGCACCCGCAGGCCGGGCACGGGCGGGCCGCGGCGGGACGGTCAGCATCACGATGCGCGTGCAGACGCGGCTGTGGGGGACGCTGAAGCTGCCGCTGGTGCTGCGTACGGAAGCCGGCGAAGAAGACGAGCGGATCGCGTGGGCCAGCTGGATGACGTTCCCCGGGCTGGCGCCGGGCGCGAGGCTCAGCCGCCGCGTGGCGCTGCCGCGCCGCGCGACGCTGCTGGCGCGCGACGGGTCGGTGTTGGCCGAATCTCCGGCGAACGGCGAAAACGGTCGCAGCACGCCGCTCGGCGAACTGGGAACCGCGGTCGTGGGGCAGCTCGGCCCGCTGCCGTCCTCGCGCCGCCTTCAGCTCGAATCCGAAGGCGTGCCACCGGATGCCCAGATTGGCGTGAGCGGCCTCGAGCTCGCGCTCGACGACCGCCTGCGCGGCCGGCCAGGCGGCGAGCTGGTCGCGAGCGGCGGGCACGTGCTGGCCTACACGGCGCCGCGTGCCGCGCCGGCGCTGCGAACGACGATCTCGCCGTCGGTGCAGCGAGCGGCGGTGACGGCTCTGGGCGGTCAGCTCGGCGGCGTCGTCGCGATGCAGCCCGGCACGGGCCAGCTGCTGGCGGTCGCGGGGCTGGGCCTCGACGGCCTGCAACCGCCGGGATCGACGTTCAAGATCGTGACGCTCACAGCCGCGCTGCAGGCGCACGTCGCGACACCCAGGACCTCCTTCCCCTATGCGACCCACGCGACGCTCGACGGCGTTCGACTGAACAACGCAAACGGCGAGGAATGCGGCGGCTCGCTGGCGCTCGCGTTCGCCGTGTCGTGCAACTCGGTGTTCACGCCACTGGGTGTGAAGATCGGCGCGGCACGGCTCGTCGGCACCGCCGAAACGTTCGGGTTCAACCACCCGAGCGGCGTGCCGGGTGCGCCCGCCAGCTCGCTGCCGGCGGCTTCCGCGATCCAGGGAGAACTGGCGGTCGGCTCGACCGCGATCGGCCAGGCGCAGGTGTTGGCGACGCCGCTGCAGATGCTCGTCGTGGCGGCCACGATCGCCGACGGCGGCCGGCGCCCCGCGCCTGCGTTCCTCGCACAGGGCGCCTCGCATCCGCAGCGGGTGATCAGCGCCGGCGTGGCCGCCACGGTACGCCGCTTGATGACCGGCGTGGTGCGCAGCGGAACCGGCACGCGCGCCGCGATCCCGGGCGTGATCGTCGCCGGCAAGACGGGCACGGCCGAATTGAAGTCCTCCTGCACGAGCGGCTCAGAATCGGCGGGCGCGAGCGAAGCAGCGGCCGAACACGAACATGAACGCGAAGGCTGCAAGCCGGGCAGCGAAGCCAACGCGGCCAACACCGACGCCTGGTTCACCGCGTTCGCTCCGGAGATCCACCCGCGCATCGCCGTCTGCGTGATGCTCGTCAAAGACGGCGCCGGCGGCGACACCGCAGCGCCGGTCGCTCGCGAAGTGCTCGAAGCGGGACTGCGCTAGACGTCCAGCTCGGCTTGCGCCGTCTGCACGGAGCTTTCCGGGCTGACGATCTTCAGCTCGAGTGGCCGGTTGTCGAGCGAGGCGATCTTGATCTTGAACAGCAGCATCGTGCCCTGCGTGGGACCGAACGAGGCGGTCGTGTCGGGCGGCGGCAGCTGCTGTTTGGGCGCCACTTCGCCGCCGCGGTAGGCGTATTCGTTGACGGCTTGCGGCACGATCGGCGTGTACGTGTTGCCCTGCGTGTCGGAGATGGTGATGTTGGTCGAGGCCGGATGCGCCGCGCTCTCGTGGTTGTAGACCTGCAGGAACACGCCGAACCACTCTTCGCCGGTTTCGAGCTTCGCCTGCGCCGGCGCCAGGCCTTTCAGATAGGCCTGGTCCTCGCTGTTCGTCGGGTTCAGCTGCCGTGAGAGCTGAACCTCGTAGATGAGCGGACCGACGTCCAGGTAGGGAGCGTTCTGGCCGGACTCGCCCGCGTAGGTGCCGGTCGTGACCTTCGTGTGCGAGTCGCCGCACGCCGACAGCCCGCCCGCGGCGATCGCGGCGCCCAGGAACGGCAGCAGCTTGCGCACGGGGCTTCTCATGCGCGCGGCAGTCTACCCACCGGCGACCGTGACACGCGCTCCGCGCCCCGGCGCCGCGCCGCCCGTCAGCGGCTGCTCGAGCAGGTCGCGCAGCCTGCGCAGCGCGCGCACGTTCTTGCGCCGCAGCCAGCGTCTCGTGCCGAGCATCTCGGTCAGCCGGTCGGCCAGCGTCGCCGGCGCGGTCTGCAGCGTGAACGTGATGCGCGTCGCGCCGCCGGTTGCGGGCTCCAGCTCGTACACGCCGAGCGTTCGCACGCGGTTGTTCTTGCCGCCCCTTCCCAGCTCGACGATGCGGTGCGGGCGCTCGACCTCGGCGAGCACGACGTCGCCCCAGCCGAAGCGGCTGCCCGGGCCGGAGACCTTCAACCGGAAGCGCGCGCCCGCGCCGCGACCGACCGAGTCCAGCCGTGTGAGGTGCCAGTCGACCAGGTAGTGGTCGGTGAACGCAGGATGGTTCGCGATGTCCTGCAGATAGTCGAACACCTGCTCGCGAGGCGCGGAGATGACGATCGAGACACTGACCGGGTCCACGCCCGGCAGTCTATTGCGAGCGTTGCCGCGTCAGGCGGCGCGGATCGTCAGTTTGACCGTGTGGCCGAGCTCGCTGTGGCGCACCAGCTCGCTCGCGAGCGGCGGCTCGCGCCGCAACTGGCGGCACAGCTCGCAGACAGCCGACGGCTCCCGGCCAGGGCGCGACTCGTAGAGGTGCACGTGCTCGCCGGTCAGCGGCGTGCGGCCGCAGTCGGCGCAGCGGCTGCGGTCGGCCTCGAGCGCACCGACTCCGCGCCGGAACAGATGGCGCTCGAACTGCTCGATCCGGTCGACCCCCGGAAGGCTTGCCATACCGACCTTTTCGCCGCGCGGGGGCGCGCTCCTGCATGAATGACAGGTTCAATGTCAGAGCGCTGGCCTGCTCGTCCAGGAACGGTTTCGCAGCCCGAACGCAGGGGTATGCACAGGCCACTGCTCGAGGGCGGGGAGAGTTGTGGGTGCGACGCCGAGTCGCGCGGTCGCTCGAGCCGGTTCGATCATCTGGAATCCAACGAGAGAAAGCTGGCCTTGTTATGATCGGCACCAGTGCCCGGCGAGGGAGCGCCCCCTTGGCAGCGTCTAACAAGAGGAGGGAGCACACGATGGAGTCACTATCGGCGGGCAGCTTCGTCGGTGGCGGCTCGTTCCGTTGCGAGCACTGCGGCTACGCGCTCACGCTGGACGGCTCCGAGCTCCTGACGAGTTGCCCCTCGTGCGGTGGCAAGGAGTTCCTTCGTGCCTCGCTGTTCAAGACCGAGCGTATCTCCAGCAGCGAGACCGCCGAGCAGACGATGGACGCGGCGCTGGTCGAGCCGCCGCCGGTGGAAGCGGCCGAGCGGCTGGCGCAGGCGCGCGAGCAGCTCGAGGAACCGGGCGAGTACCTCGTCTACGAGGAGGGCGGCGATCTGCACACGATCGCGCTCACGCGCGAGTGGACGCGCATCGGGCGCAGCCTCGCGGCGGACCTGCGCTTCGACGACCCCACCGTCTCGCGCCGGCATGCGCTGATCGTCCGTCATCCCGACGGCGTGCGACTGCTCGACGACCGCAGCCTCAACGGCGTGTTCGTCAACGGCTCGCGGATCGACGGCAAGGCATTGCAGGACGGCGATGAGATCATCGTCGGCCGTTACCGCCTGAGCTTCCTGCGGCTGGAGGGCGAAGCAACCAACAGCTCCGGCGCCGAGGCCGGCTCGCAACGCGACAGCGCCTGAGCGCGGCTTCCGCGGCCGCTGGCTGGGAGCCTCGAGCGCGCCACCGAGCGCTGCCGTCCGTGGCCGCCCAGCCGGCGCGCACGATCTCGTAGTATCGCGCCAATGGCGCAGACGATCGCGGTTCTTTCCCAGAAGGGCGGCACGGGCAAGACCACGGCGGTGCGGACGCTGACCGACGTGCTGCGGCGCAGCGGGGTGCGCACGCTGGCGGTCGATCTCGACCCGCAGGGCAACCTCTCCGACTACTTCGACGTGCCGCCGGACACGCAGCCGACGATCGCCGACGTGCTGGCGGGCCGCACGAAGGCCGGCGAGGCGCTACACGAGGACATCATCCCGGCCAACCTGTCGCTGGCCGAGTCGGAGCTGATGCTCACCGGAAAGATCGGCCGCGAGATGACGCTGCGCCGCGCGCTGGCGAAGCTCGACGGCGCCTACGAGCTGATCCTGATCGACTGCCCGCCGTCGCTCGGCCTGCTCACGATCAACGCGCTGGTGGCCGCCGACCACGCGCTGATCACGGCCGAGGCGCAGTACTTCGCACTGCAGGGAGTCGAGCAGGCGATCGAGGTCGTCGAACTGGCGCGTGACAGCCTCAACGACGAGCTGACGCTGCTCGGCGTGCTGCTGAACCTCGCGGACATGCGCACCGTGCACTCGCGCGAGGCGCTCGTCTCGCTGAAGGAGCGCTTCGGCGATGCGGTCTTCGACACCGTGATCCGCTCGTCGATCGCCTACGCCGAGTCGGCCGAGCGTGCGACGTCGATCATCGACCACCGTCCCGATCTCGGCGCGGACTACATCGCGCTCGCGCAGGAGGTGCTGGCGCGGCTGCCCGGCCTGAAGGATGCGAGACGGCGCCTCGGCGAGCTGGCTCGAAACGGCGCCTGAGCGAGCTCGCTCAAAGCTCGCCGACGTAGGCGCCCTGCGGCTCGAAGGGCGCGCGCACGAGCCGCGCCCAGCCATCGAGCTCGCCCGCCAGAGCCTCCGCCACCGCGCCGGTCTGCTCGTAGAAGCACCAGAACAGCACGGTCGGGCCGGCTCCGGAGATCGTCGCGCCGAGCGCGCCCAGCTGCTGCGCGCGCCGCGCCAGCTCCAGCGAGCGCGGAAACAGGTGACCGCGCGCGTCCTGGTGCAGGCGGTCCTGCAGGCCGCGCGCGAGCAGGTCCCAGTCGCCGCGCGCCAGCCCGAGCGTGAGCAGTGCGGCATGCGCGACGTTGAACACCGCGTTCTCGAGCGGCACCTGCGCGGGCAGCGCCGCACGCGCGGCGCGCGTGCGCACGGGCTGATCCGGGACCACCGCGAGCGCCTCGAGCCCGGTCGGCGGATCGAAGCGTGCGGCCTCTCCGTCGGCGCAGATCACGAAGCCACCGAGCAGCGAGGCGGCGACGTTGTCGGGATGGCCCTCGGCCGCGCTCGCCTCCGCCAGCAGGTCCGCGTCCAGCTCGAACAGATGGTCGGCCGCCATCAGACCCGCCACGATCGCCGCGGCGCTGGAGCCGAGGCCGCCCGAGAGCGGTATCTGCGAGCGGATCCGGAAGGTGAACGAATCCGCCGGGTGCAGCCGCTCGAAGGCGCGCACGCACAGGTTCTCGCGCCCCCGCGCGACGGCCAGGTCGGTCTCGACCGCGAACGTCCCCGTCTCCTCGACCTCCAGCTCGAGCTTCAGCCCGATAGCCGCCGCCATGCAGTCGAAGCCGGGCCCGAGGTTCGCCGAGGAGGCCGGCACCCGCACGAGCCTCCTTCGGATCACCGGCGCACACTCCGCGCGCCGCGCAAGATGGTCGAGATCGGCGCGCGCTCCATGCGCGCCTCAGCGGTCGAGATCGGCGCGCGCTCCATGCGCGCCTCAGCGGTCGAGATCGGCGCGCGCTCCGTGCGCGCCTCAGGGATCACCCAGCACCGCTTCCTCGATCGCAGCGATCTCGACGTCGGCCGTGATCATGCGCCCGTCGTTGTTGGCGATCGCGGTCTCCGGGTCCTTCAGGCCGCGGCCGGTGAGCACGCACACGATCTGCTCTGCGCCTTCGGCGCCGTACTTGAGCAGGCCCGCGACGGAGGCGGCCGAGGCGGGCTCGCAGAACATCCCTTCGCGGTAGGCGAGCAGGCGGTAGGCGTCGAGGATCTGCTCGTCGGTGACCACGCGGATCGCTCCGCGCGAGTCGGTGGCGGCGTCCATCGCGTCCTCCCAGCGCACGGGTTTGCCGATGCGGATCGCGCTGGCCACCGTTTCGGGGTGCTCGATCGGGTGGCCTTCGACGAGCGGCGCCGCACCCGCGGCTTGATAGCCGAGCATGCGCGGCGCGGCGCCCATCTCCTTGAAGCCGCGCCAGTAGGAGGTGATGTTGCCGGCGTTCCCGACGGGGATGCAGAGCGCCTCGAGACCGCCTTCGAGCGCCTCGTGGATCTCGAAGGCGGCAGTCTTCTGGCCTTCGATCCGGTAGTTGTTGAGCGAGTTGACGAGCACGATCGGGTGGGCGTCGGTCAGCTCGCGCACGAGGTCGAAGGCCTGGTCGAAGTTGCCGCGCAGCGAGATCACGCGCGCGCCGTGCACGAGCGTCTGCGCCATCTTGCCCTGCGCGATCTTGCCCTCCGGCACGATCACCGCACAGGTGATGCCGGCGCGTGCCGCATAGGCGGCGGCGCTGGCGGCGGTGTTGCCGGTGGAGGCGCAGATCACGGCCTTCGCGCCGTCGCGCATCGCAGCAGAGACCGCGCAGGTCATGCCGCGGTCCTTGAACGAGCCGGTCGGGTTCGCCCCCTCCAGCTTCAGGCGCACGTTCGCCCCCACGATCTCCGACAGCACAGGCGCGCGCAGCAGCGGCGTCGAGCCCTCCTGCAGGCTCACGAGTTTGTCGCCGGCCTCGAACGGCAGGCGGTCCAGGTAGCGCTCGATCAGCGGCACGTGCGTGCCGGTGAAGGCCGATCCTTCGATGCGCGGCAACGGCACCGGCGTGTAGCTCATACGAACTCCTCTTCGATCACACGGATGGTCCGGGGAGGCGAGCGTACGAAGTCGAAGCCCGCGACCCGCTCGACGGCCGCCCGCAAGGCCGACTCGAGCACGGGGTGCGTGACCATCACGAGCCGTGCGTGCTCGCCCATGCCGCGCTGCACGACCGACTTGATCGACACCGCGTGCTCGCCCAGCACCTTCGTGACGGCGGCCAGCACGCCCGGCTCGTCGGCGACGTCGAGGTGGATGTAGAAGGCGCTGCTGACGTCCTCGATCAGGGTCAGCGGAAGTGGCGGCGCCGGCGGCCGCGCGCCGCCCGTCATCACGCTCACCACGTCTCCCAGCACGGCGCTGGCGGTCTGCGGCCCCCCGGCACCGGGCCCCGACAGCGTGATCTCCGTGATCGTGTCGGACTCGACGGTGATCGCGTTGAACGGGCCCGTCACCGATGCGAGCGGGTGCCCGGAGTAAAGGAACGTCGGGTACACGCGCACGGACAGCCCGCCCTCGATGCGTTCGGCCGTGCCGATCAGCCGCAGGCCGAGGTCCAGCTCGCGCGCGTACTCGAGGTCGTCGGTGTGCAGGTGCTCGATGCCCTCGTACGGCACGTCGTCGAGGTGCACGGGCGCGCCGAATGCGAGCCGCGCCAGCACCGCCATCTTCGCCGCGGCGTCGCGGCCGCTGACGTCGTCGCTGGGGTCGGCCTCGGCGTAGCCGACGCGCTGCGCCTCGGCGAGCGCCTGCTCGTAGCTGGAGCCGTGCGCCATCTCGGTGAGGATGAAGTTGGTGGTGCCGTTCACGATCCCGTGGATGCGCTCGATCGGTGTCGCCGAGAGCGATTCCTCGAGCACGCGCACAACCGGCACCGCCCCCGCCACGGCGGCCTCGAAGCGCAGCCGCACGTCGTGCGCGCGCGCCGTCTCGAACAGCTCCTCGCCGTGCTGGGAGAGCAGCTGCTTGTTGGCGGTGACGACGTGCACGCCTCTGCGCATCGCGGTGAGCATGTACTCGCGCGCCGGTTCGATCCCGCCCATCACCTCGACGAGCAGGTCCGAGCCGGCGAGGATCTGCTCGAAGTCGCCGCGGCTGCGCGTGAGGATGCCGCTGATCACGGGGCGCCGCCCGTTGAAGCGCTCGATCTCCTCGGCGCGCTGCTCGAGCAGCGCGGCGAACGCGCCGCCGACCGTGCCGTGGCCGAGCAGCCCGACGCGAAACGGCGCCTGCGCGCCGCCGCCCTCAGAGGACATCTCGTGCCGCCAGCTCCTCGAAGGTCTCTCGGCGCACGACCGTGCGCGCGCTGCCGTCGCGGCAGAACAGCACCGGCGGCCGCGGCACGCCGTTGTAGTTGTTGGCCATCGCATAGCCGTACGCACCTGTCGCCGGCGTGACGATCACGTCGCCCGGCCGCGGGTCGTCGAGCATCGCGCCGCGCACGAGCACGTCGCCTGCCTCGCAGTGCTTGCCGGCGAGCACGCATTCCATCTCGCCGCCGAAGCGCCCCACCACCTCGGCCTCGTAGCGCGCGCCGTAGAGCATCGGGCGCAGGTTGTCCGACATGCCGCCGTCGACCGCGACCCAGCGCGAGACGTTCTGCTTGACGCTCTCAACGCTGTAGATCGTCACCACGGCGTTCGCCGTCAGCGCGCGACCGGGCTCGATCAGCAGACGCGCCGGCGGCCTGGCGCTCTCCTGCACGACCGCCTCGGCGACGGCCGAGACGTAGCTCTCGACGCTCGGCGGCTCCGGCTGATCGCTGCTGTAGCGCACGCCGAGCCCGCCGCCCATGTCGAGCAGCTCGAAGCCGTCCCCGAGAGCCGCCAGCGCGCGCGCCGCGCGGCGGAACGGGTCGAGCTCGAGCAACTGCGAGCCGATGTGCGCGTGCAGCCCCCGCAGGTCGAGCCCCTGCGCCGCCTGCGCGCGCGAGATCGCCTCTGCAGCGTCGGCCATCGAGAAGCCGAACTTCGAATCGGCCTGGCCGGTCGAGATCTTCTCATGCGTCTCGCCGCTGACGTCGGGCGTGACGCGCACGAGCACCGGCTGCCCGGCGCCGCGATCGCCCAGCAGGCCCTCGGCGACGAGCGCCTGCAGGCGCTCGATCTCGTCGAAGTTGTCGAGCACGACCAGGCCCACGCGGTGACGCAGCGCCATGCGCAGCTCCGCCTCGGACTTCGCGTTCCCGTGCAGGACGATCCGCTCCGGCGCGAACCCGGCTTTCAGCGCCAGGTGCAGCTCGCCGCCCGAGGCGGCGTCGCACCACAGGCCCTCGCGTGCGAACAGCGCGAGCACCGCCGTGCAGGGGAAGGCCTTCGATGCGAAAACCACGTGCACGTCTGGATGCGCGCTCTCACGCGCCGCGCGCAGGAACGCGCGCGCCTGCCTCTCGAGGTCCTCCTCGGCCGCCACGTAGGCCGGCGTGCCGAACTCTCGCGCCAGCTCCAGCACGTCGCAGCCGCCGATCTCGAGCACGCCGTGCTCGTTCAGGCGGCTCGCGGCCGGGAACGCCGCTGACAGTCTCGTGCCCGTTGCCATGGCGGCTGATTATCGCTGTCGCGATCAGGCCGGGCTCAGCCGCAGCGAGGCAAAGCCGCCGCGACGTGCCATCAGCCACAGCCAGCCGGCGCCGATCACGATCAGCACGACGCTCTCGAGCTGCGGCGCGGTCAGCCCCAGCGCGACCTCCGAGTTGCGGCGGATGAACTCGACGAGCAAGCGCTCCAGACCGCTGCCGAGCAGGTACAGCGCGAACACCACGCCGGGACGCACACGGTCTCGCAGCTTCCACAGCGCGTAAGCCAGCAGGCACATCGTGACGGTCTCGTACACCGGCGTCGGTTCCACCCGCACGCCGGGCGCCGTCGGCACAGTGCCGTGGGGGTAGCCCATCGCCCAGGGCAGGCTCGAGGAGATGCCGTAGTCGCCGTCGCCGGAGACCTGGCAGCCGATGCGCCCGATCGCGTAGCCCAGCGCGAGCGCGGTGGCGCACATGTCGAGCATGCGCAGTTCCAGCGCGTGGCGCCAGCGCATCCAGCCCAGCACTCCGATCGCGCCGCCGATCGCGCCGCCATACCAGACGAGCCCCGAGCCGGAGAAGACGTTGCCGAGCAGGCTGCCGTGCAGCGTGGAGGCGTTCTGGATCAGGTAGTAGACGCGCGCGCCGACCACGCCCCCGATCAGCGCCGCGAAGACGATCTCGTAGGACCAGTCGACGGGACGGCCCAGCTCGCGCAGCCTGCGCGCGACGAGCGCGCCGCAGGCCAGGAAGCCGAGCGCGAAGCACACGCCGAAGGTCTTGATCGAGATGCCCAGCAGTTCGACTTCGGGCTTCATGGCGGCGAGACGGCTGGCATCGGTCCCCGCGCACTTTAGGGCACCGGAATCTGTCACCCCTACAATCCGCTTATGGCAGCTAGACGTTCCAACTTCGGCCGCGACACGGGCCTGCAGGCACGAATGTTGTTCACGCTGTTCCTGCTCGGCCTGCTCTACGTCGTGTTCGTCGGCGTTCTGTTCGCCGCCGGCGCGAGCGCCGTTGTGATCGTCGTGGTCGCGGTCGCGCTGCTGCTGCTGCAGCTGTTCGCCTCGGACAAGATCGCGATGGCGACGATGGGCGTGAAGGAGGTCTCGCCGGCAGAGGAGCCCGAGCTGCACGGGATCATCGAGCGCCTGTGCGTGCAGGCCGACCTGCCCAAGCCGCGCGTCTGCGTGATGGAGACCTCGATGCCGAACGCGTTCGCGATGGGGCGCTCACGCAAGAGCACGACGGTGTGTGCGACGCGCGGGATCCTCGAGATGCTGAATTCCTCGGAGCTCGAAGGCGTGATGGCGCACGAGCTGACGCACGTGATCAATCGCGACGTGATGGTGATGACGCTCGCAGGGTTCTTCGCCTCGCTCGCGTCTCTGATCCTGCAGTTCGCGTTCTTCTTCGGCGGCGGCTACGGCCGGGACGAAGAAGAAGAGAGCAGCATCATGGTCGTGATCCTCGTCTCCGCGATCGTCTATGCGGTCTCCTTCCTGCTGCTGCGCGCGCTCTCGCGCTATCGCGAGTTCGCCGCGGACCGCGGCTCGGCCGTGATCACGGGGCGGCCCAGCGCGCTCGCGTCCGCGCTGATCAAGATCAGCGGCACGATGGAGCGCGTGCCCAGCCAGGACCTGCGCAGCGCCGAAGCGATGAGCGCGTTCTTCATCATCCCCGCGCGCACCAAGAGCTCGCTGCTGAACCTGTTCGCGGACCACCCGCCGCTGGAGAAGCGGCTGGCGGCGCTGCAGCGGCTCGAGGCCCAGCTGCAGGGCACCGCCGCCTGACCCGCACGTGGGACTGCGCGACATCCTCACCGGCCGCCATCAGGTAAAGGCGCCTGCGCCCGACCGCCTGTTCGCGATCGCCACGGCATACATCACGCTGCAGAGCGAGCATGGCATCGTGCCCGCCGGCAGCGCGGCGATCGTCTTCCAGGCGCTGGCCAACAGCGAGTTCGAAGCGACGATCAAGGAGATGCAAGAAGTCGTCACGGAAACCGGCAAGGAGAGCGGTACCAGCGTGTCGACCGAGGACGACAGCTACGGCTACCGCTGGATGGTGCTGCGCAACCGCGCCGACGCGCCGAGCGTCGAAGACCTGGCGGTCGGCATCAACGCGGTGTCCAGCTCGATCGAGACCGCCGGCCACGGCGAGCGGCTGCTGTGCGCGGTGTTCGCCTTCAAGGACGCGCAGGCGCGGCCGGTGTACTTCATCTACAACTACAAGCGCGGCTACTGGTATCCGTTCGTGCCGCAAGGCGACCAGCAGCGCTCGACGGAGCGCGAGTTGCAGATCAAGGCGCAGATCGGCGAGGAACTGCCGATCGAGCCGGAGATCGAGCGGTGGTTCCCGCTGTGGGGGATCCCGATCTAGTCGCCGACCGTCCCGCCCGTCCGCCGGGCGGGTACCCGGCGGACGGCGGAGCGGACGGTGCAGCTAGGCGGACTGTCCGACGGGCTGCTGCGCCTGCTCGGCGTCCGTTACGGCCCACGCCAGCCGCTCAATCAACTGAGCCGAGGCGTGGTCATCGCAAAGGTGGACCGAGTCGACGCGCTCGTCGAGCATCACCGTGGCGCCCTTGCTCAGATCCGGCTCTGGTGTCCGGCTCCGCGGGTCAGTCGTGACGATGATCCGTGCCATGTCCGTTTCTCTCCCTTCATGGGGTGCATATCCCTGCCGATCACGTTGTCCTCCGAACATGAACGGCGGCTGAAGCGCAACTTAATTCTCGCGCCCCAGGAGCCGGGTGATCGACTCGCCATGGACTGTTCCCCGTTTGCGGCGACCGGCTGGCCGGCCAGCCGGTCGCGCTGGTCAGTCAGGGATGAGACCGTCGCCGGTGAATTCCCGGCCGGCCTCCTCGAAGCTGAGGTCGGGCGGCGGCAGGATCACGTCCGAGCCCTCGAGCTCGTCGTCGCCGATGCGCTCGCCGTTGCTGCGCACGTAGTCCAGCAGCGCCGCGAAGCTGTCGGCGAAGGCCTGCTCGTCGCCGCCCTCGCAGGCGGTGACGACCGCATTGTCGAGCTCGTTGAGGCGAGGCGAGGCGCTGTCATCCAGCCGGTACTGGTCCTCGCCCGAGATGCGCACGATCATGCCTTGCCGCCGTCGCTCGCCTGCGCGCCCTCGCCGGAGGCGATCTGCGCGGCCGCGCCCTCGCCGGGGCCGAGTTCGCTCTTCATCTTCGCCAGCTCGTCATCGACGGCGGGCTGGCTGGAGAGCTGCTTGAGCTGACGGTCGATGTCGTCTTCGCCGGAGCCGAGCTGCGTGATGTCGTCGAAGGTGCCCGCGGCTTCGAGCTCCTGCACCGCGTCGGCACGCGCGCGCATGTTCTCGGTCTTGTCGACCGCGCGCTGCATCGCCAGGCCGACGTCGGCCATCTGCTCGCCCACGCCGGTGGCGGCCTCGGAGATGCGCACCTGCGCCTCGGCGGCCGAGTACTGCGCCTTGATGACCTCCTTCTTGGTCCTGAAGGCTTCGATCTTGGAGCGCAGTTTCTGCTC
>DASWSH010000048.1:0-2760 GCA_036402735.1 Solirubrobacteraceae bacterium
GGCCTGCACCAGGCGCTTGGCTTCGAGCATGTCGGTACCTTCAGGGACATCGGCTTCAAGCACGAGACCTGGCACGACGTCGCATGGATGCAGCGCCCGCTCGACGGCGGCACCGAGCCCCCGCAAGAGCCGCGGTGAGGCGGCGCACGTTCAGGTTGCTGCCCGCCCTCCTGCTCGCGGCGGGCGCGCTCGTAGCGCTGCAGCCGGCTGCAGCGCTCGCGCGCCAGGTGCATCGCGGCCCGCCGGCGCGCCGAGCGGCCCTTCCGATCGCCGTCTCGCTGCAGATCGCGCACGCCGGGCGCCCGGTGCCCGCAAGGTTCCTGGGCCTCTCCTTCGAGGTCGGAGCGCTGGCACAGCTGGGCAGCTATGCGGGGCGCGGCGACCTCGTGCGGCTGCTGCGCTCACTCGGACCAGGGGTGCTGCGCTTCGGCGGGGTCACCGCCGACCAGAACGTCGCCTGGACAGACGCGCAAACGCCGCGGCCCGCGTGGGCGAGCAGCACGATCGGCCCCGAGCAGATGCATGACCTCGCGCTGCTCGCGCGGCGCAGCGGCTGGCGCGTGCTGTTGACGGTCGGAATGGCGCACTTCGAACCGGAAGCGATCGCGCGCGAGGTGCTCGCGGCCAAGCGCGCGCTGGGGGCCAACCTGGAGGCGGTCGAGTTCGGCAACGAGCCGGACGCCTTCGGCAGGCACGGGTTTCGCCCGCTGCCATGGCTGGTGCAGGGTTACGTCGAAGAAGTCGCCTACGCGCGTGACTCGATCGCGGCTCTCACGCCCGGCGTACAGGTGGCCGGGCCCGACGTGTCCGGCTCCGGCATCTTCGGCTCCTGGGGCTACGCGATGGCGGTGACCCAGTCGCCGCTGGAGCTGACGGGGCACCACTACCCGCTCGGCTGCACCCATCAGCCGCCGCCGAGCGCCGAACTGCTGCTCAGCCCCGCCATGCGTGCCCGGGAGGCGCAATCGCTGACCACGTACCTCGGCGTCGCCTCCGCGCAGCATCTGCCGCTGCGCATCGACGAGGCCAACTCTGTCTCCTGTGGCGGCGTCTCCGGCGTCAGCGACACGTTCGCCGGCGCGCTGTGGGCAGCGGGCTACATCGCCCAATCGATGGCCGCCGGCGCGGCCGGCATCAACCTGCACGGTCACCCAAACAACTGCTCCGGCTACTCGCCCGTGTGTGCGCCCGATGCGACGGCGGTCGAAGGCGGCCGGCTGCGTGCGCAGCCGGACTGGTACGCGCTGCTGCTGACGCGCTCGCTGATCGGTTGGCGCCCGGTGCCTACGCCTGTCTCCCGACCGAGCTCTACGACGAATCTCGTCGCGACCGGCTTCGCCGGACCTCACGGCTCGATCAAGCTGCTGCTGTGCGACGACGACCCGCCGGGCACCGCGCCGCTGTCCCTGCACGTACACGTCGGAGCCGGCATGGGCACGGGCACCGTCGAACGTCTCACCGCGCCCTCGCCGCAGGCACGCGACGGCGTGCTGCTTAGCGGCCATTCCGTCTCCGGTGACGGCCGTTGGCACGGCGGGCGGCCGCGGCGCGCGCGCCCGAGCGGCGGCATCGTGTACCTGAAGATGCAGCCGAGCAGCGCGGCGCTGCTGACGGTCGAACCGGCGTCGCCGCACCGTGGCGCTCGCAAACGCTGACCGAGCAGCTCCCGTGGCGCCGAGGCCGCAGGCGCCGGGTCTTCGCCGAGCGCCCGGTCGCGTGGATCTGATACGATCCGCAACCGTTGGTTGCACATTGGGCTGAAGGAGGTCACGGTGGCGGCGGACAGGATCGAGCGCGAGACGGTGATCGAGGCGCCCGTCGAGGTCGTGTGGCGGGTCGTGACGGAGGAGCAGCACATCAACAGGTGGTTCACAGATGCCGCCGAGCTCGACCTGCGCCCGCACGGGGACGGCCTCTTCACCTGGGATCAGCGCGCCGCGGTGCAGCGGGACGAGCCGATGACCGTGCGCCTGCGCGTCGAGCGCGTGGAACGGCCGCATGCGTTCTCCTTCCGCTGGGGCCATCCCGAGGGAGCAGAGCCACAGGAGCACAACTCGACGCTCGTCGAGTTCACGCTGATGGCGGAGGGCGAGCGCACGCGACTGCGCGTCGTGGAGAGCGGAATCGACGCTCTCGAGCTCGCCGAGGAGCGCCGCACCGGCTTCCGCGAGGACCACAGCACGGGCTGGCAGCGGCACATCGCCGAACTCGCCGAGTACGCACCGAGCGTCTCCGCGGTCCCACAGCGATGACGCCCGCGACAGTCATCCAGGAGGACATCTTGTGGACGGCGGTCGGCGAGCCGAGCCGCCGTGCGCTGCTCGATCTGCTGCTGGCAGGAGGCGAGGCGAGTGCCTCGAGCCTCTCGCTCGAGGTGCCGTTCACGCGCCAGGCCGTCTCGAAGCATCTTCGCGTGCTCGACCGCGCGGGGCTTGTCGAGAACCGCAAGCAGGGCCGCGAGGTCCTCTACGCGGTCAGCCCCGAGCGTCTGGACGCCGCCTCCCAGACGATCGCGCGTGTCGCCGCGCGCTGGGACCGCCGCCTCGCGGCGATCAAGCGCATCGCCGAGGCAGCGCACGAACTCGATCAGCAGGAGGTGCGAGAGCTATGAACCGAGCAGCACGAGCGGCCCGCGTACGGCCGCTCACGACGGGCGCCCTGCTGACGACGCTCGCGGTTGCCGGCGCGTGCTGGGCGCTCACATTGCCGCGGATGAGCGGGATGGACATGGGCGTCCAGACGTCGCTCGGTTCGATCACG
>DASWSH010000049.1:0-32328 GCA_036402735.1 Solirubrobacteraceae bacterium
CGTGCGCAGACCCTGCAGCTCGGCCGTCGAGATGTCGAGCGCCACCACCTCGAGACCGCGCGTCGCGAACAGGTTCGACGCCCAGCAGGTGTTCGAGCCGACGTCGAGCAGCCGCTCGCCCGCCCGCAGCGGCGCCCGCTCGAGCAGCGAATCGATCGCCTTGCGCTGGCCGTGCCAATAGGGGAGGTCGACCTGCGGCAGCGCGCGGATGCGCTCCTCATCCCAGCCGTCCTCGCGCATCACCTGCGCGAAGCGCTCCAGTCCGGCGCGCTCGCGGCGCACGAACGCCGGCGGGTCCGGCATCAGCTCCGCGATCCCGCCACTCACGGGGAACCGGGCCGCGCAGTGCGAGCACGTCAGTGTCCCCGCGCGCACCTCCCGCTCATCGCGCTCGGCCGCCCGCAAAGCGAGCGTGCCGTCGCGCCCGCACGCGGGGCAGCGCAGGATCGCCGTGAGCCCCTCGCGCATCGCTCCGTCACCCTAGCGGCGCCCTCCGGCCGCCAGGCTGGACCTGGCTCAGCGCCGGCGGTATCTTCCTCTTCACCCGAGGAAGGAGATAGCCAATGCACCCCGCAGCGGACCGTATTCGCAACGTGGCCCTCGTCGGACACCGAGGGTCCGGGAAGACGTCGCTGCACGAGGCGCTCCTGTTCGAGGCGGGTGCGGTCAATCGGCTGGGCTCGGTTCCCGACGGCAGCACCGTGTCGGACTCCGAGCCGGACGAGCAGGCGCGGCAGATGTCGATCTCCGCGACGCTCAGCTCGCTGAGCTGGCAGGAGCGCAAGATCAACCTGCTCGACACTCCCGGGGACCCGAGCTTCGTGGCCGACGCGCTCGGCTCGCTGCGCGTGTGCGAGTCCGCGGTGTTCGTGATCAACGCTGTGATGGGGGTCGAGGTCTCAACCAGCCGCCTGTGGGCACGCGCCGCGGAGCTGGACATCGCGCGCATGCTGTTCGTCAACATGCTCGACCGCGAGCGTGCCGACTTCTTCCGCACGCTCGACGGGCTCAAGCGCGCCTTCGGCCAGCACGTGGTCGCGACCGAGATACCGATCGGCGCCGAGCACGAGGTGCAAGGCGTGATCGATCTCGTCGACATGAAGGCCTTCCGCCAGGACTCCGCCGAGCGAGGCGGCTGGAGCGAGATCGAGATCCCGGCCGAGTCGGCGCAGCTCGCCCAGCAATACCGCGAGAAGCTGATGGACGAGGTCTGCGAAGTCTCCGACTCGCTGATGGAGCGCTACCTCGAGGGCGGCGAGATCTCACATCAGGAGATCGTCGACGCGCTCAAGGACGGCACCAACCACGGCAAGATCTTCCCGGTGGTGTGTGGCGTCGCCACGAGCAACCTCGGCACCACGAGGCTGCTCGACGCGATCGTCGAGGACCTGCCTTCGCCCGTCAAGCACGGTGCGCTTCAGGTCGGCGAGGTCGAGCTCGAGCCGCGCGAGGACAAGGAGCTGTTCGCGTACGTCTTCAAGACACGCGCCGATCCGTTCGCCGGTCGCATCAACCTGATCCGCGTCTACCAGGGCGTGATGCGCGCGGACAGCCACGTGCTCAACACCCACTCCCACCACAAGGAGCGCATCGGCCAGCTGATCGTCGCGAACGGCAAGGAGCTCGAGCACGTCAGCGAGTTCGGTCCCGGCGACATCGGCGCTGTGGCGAAGCTCAAGGAGACGCGCGCCGGCGACTGGCTCGCCGACCGCGACGAGCCGATCGAGATGCCGCGCCTGAAGCTGCCAGCGCCGGTGATGGCGTTCGCCGTCGAGCCCAAGAGCAGGGGCGACGAGGAGAAGGTGGTCGCCTCGCTGCGCCGCCTGCAGGAGGAGGACCCGACGATCGATCTGCACCGTGACCAGCAGACCGGCGAGGAGATCGTCGCCGGCCTCTCGCAGGTACACGTCGAAGTGATCGTCGATCGCCTGCGCGACCGCTTCGGCGTCGAGGTCACGCTGAAGCCGCCGCGCGTGCCCTACCGCGAGACGATCCGCGCGAGCGCGAACGGGCACGGCCGTCACAAGAAGCAGTCCGGCGGCCGCGGCCAGTTCGGCGACTGCCACATCGAGATCCAGCCGCTCCAGGACGCCGCCAGCGGCGAGCCCGCCACCGGCTACGAGTTCGTCGACAGCATCAAGGGCGGCGTGATCCCCAACTCCTTCATCCCCGCCGTCGAGAAGGGCGTACGCGAAGCGATGGAATCCGGTGTCGTCGCCGGCTACCCCGTGCAGGGCGTGCGCATCCGCCTGTTCGACGGCCAGTACCACTCGGTCGACTCCTCGGAGATCGCTTTCAAGATGGCGGGCATCCAGGCGATGAGGCAGGCGCTCGAGCAGGCGCAGCCGGTGCTGCTCGAGCCGATCATGCTCGTCACGCTGTCCGTTCCCGAGGCGAGCGTCGGCGACGTGATCGGCGATCTCAACGGCCGCCGCGGCCGGCCCCAGGGGATGGAGCCGAGCGGCGCGATGACCGAGATCAAGGCGGAGGTGCCGATGTCGGAGATGCTCACCTACGCGCCCGACCTGCGCTCGATCACGCAGGGTCAGGGCGATTACACGCTCGAGTTCCTGCGCTACGAAGAGGTCCCGAGCCACCTCGCCCAGCGCGTGGTCGACCAGGCCGGCGCCGAGCGCGAGGCCGCGCACGCGTAGGGTCGACTGAGCCGGCAGCGGCGGCGGCGCGGGCGCCCGCGCTCAGACCCTGGCTCGCCGGCCAGCTAACCTGCGTGCAATGACGACCCGCACGATCGTCACCTCGCAGCCGGACGTGGCATGCGACGTGTGCTCGCGCAGGCTGCTGCGCGGCGAGCTCTCCGACGTATTCCTCGTCGCCGGGCGCCGGCGCACGGTCTGCGAGCTCTGCGCGCCGCGCGCTGTGCACGAGGGCTGGCAGCGCGAGAGCGAGCACACCTCGCTGACGCTGCCGCCGATGCGCCCGCGGCGCGGTCGCGGCCTGTTCCAGCGTCTGCTGCTCCTCGCCCGCCCGGACGGCGAGCAAGAGGCTCCACCGAGCTCGCGCGCCGCACGCAGCGCGCGAGCACGGGCCCGTCGCGCGGACCGCGCCGAGCCGTACGAGGCACTCGACGCATCCGGCGAGCGCGCGTTCGAGCCGGCACTCGAGGAGCCGAGCGCCGCCCACACCGAAGCGCCTCACGAGGACGCTGCCGCGCCGCTCGATGCAGCCGCCGCGCCCGGCGATCATCTGCAACAGGCGGTCGAGATCTTCAACGCGAGCGAGTTCCCGCGCCGCGTCGCGGGCGTCGCACGTTCGCTCGGGCCGCCGGCGATCAGCGTGCGCACCGCCGAACACCTCGCCAGCGCGGTGCGCATCGCGGTGGCCTGGGAGCTGTGCTGGTACCGCTACGAGGTCGATCTCTCCGAGGACGAGCCCGCCGCACGCTCGCTCAACCAGGGCACCGAGCTCTCCGAGCTCGACCGCGAGGAGCTCGAGGCGAACGCGCAGGCGGACGATGCCGGCGCGATCCAGCTGCTGGCCTAGGCGCCGCAAGGCTGCGTTCGCGCCCTTGCGCACGCCGTAGCGGGCGGTAACATCCGCCACGATGATCTATTGCGTGGTACCCAAGGCGCTCGCGGACGAGCTCTACCCGAAGATGGTCGAGCACTACAAGGACGACCCCAACGTGGAGGTCATCGTCGAGCGCCGCGAGTTCGACCGGCGCGCCCGCAACCTGCGCCTCGGGCAGGCGCCCGACGGCGCACAGCGCCGCGTGATCCGTGACCGTCGCCGCCGCCGTGCCACCGGCGACTACCTGCCGCTCGCGCAGGCCCGCTAGCACTCGTTGAAGGTCACCGTCCACGTCGACGGCGGTGCTCGTGGGAACCCCGGCCCGGCTGCGGCAGCGGCCGTGATAACCGACGGGGACGGCGGGCTGCTGGCTGAGCACAGCGAGCTGCTCGGCCGCGTCACCAACAACGTCGCCGAGTACCGCGCGCTGCTGCTCGGGCTCGCCAGGGCGCGCGAGCTGGGAGCTACGGACATCGAGGTGATCGGCGACTCCGAGCTGATCGCCAAGCAGGTCTCCGGCGTCTACAAGGTCAAGCACGAGGCGATGCGCCCGCTGTACCTCGATGCGATGAAGGCGCTGCGCGACTTCGACAGCTGGTCGATCCGCACGGTCCCGCGTGCGCAGAACGCGCACGCCGACGCGCTCGTCAACGCCGCCCTCGACGCGGCACGCTGAAGCCGGCCCGCCCGCAGGCCACAGCCTGCGCCGCTCGAGCGGCTAGTGCAGCGACTGGGCGGATTTCGCGACCGCCAGCATCTGCGCGTTGGAGAGGTCCTCGAGCAGCGTGTTCGTCACCCAATAGAGCACGTTGTGGTCGCGCCAGCCCAGCACGTGGATATGCGAGCCGTCGTCGACCATCAGATAGGAGCGGCCGGAGACCGTCTGCTTGCGCGCGTGCGCGAACAGCGGCGGGTTGAGCCAGTCGCTGCCCTCGAAGTCGTAGTAGCCGCCGTTCATGTTCTGGCGGAACACGACCACGTATGCGTGATGGATCACGTTCTGGCTGTTGCGGAAGAAGTAGGGACGGACGGTTTCCTGATGGGACACGGAGGTCTGCAGCATCGGGTACAGCACGCGCAGCGGCAGCGACAGCGCTGCTTTCACCGCTTCGCTCTCGCCGGTCGTTGCGAGCAGGCCGAGCGCCGCCGGTGAGCTGCCGGCGCTGGCGCGACGGCGCTTGGACCCCGAGGATGAGTGCTTCGAGGATCTGGGCGAGGCTACGTGCACGGTTTCGTGGCCGCGCAGGAACTCGTTGAGCGTCTGTTTCTCCAGTTCCGGCGTGGAGGTGACGAACGATTCGCCGCCCACCGTCGCATTGACGTTCGTCGTCCTGAACCTGACCTGGCGCAGCGGCTTGGTCTGCGAGAACGCGATCAGCTGCGCGAGCGTTTTGAGCGTTTCGACCGACGGCTTGAAGTTGGTGCGTATCGCATGGCCCACGGCCGATGCGACCTGTTCGATGCGGCCGAGCACATCGCTCGGGGAGATCTGCTGGCGCAGGCTGCGGATGAAGTCCTGCTGACGAGCAACGCGCACGAAGTCCGAGTCGAAATGCCTGAAGCGCACGTATGAGAGCGCGCTGTTGTAACACAGCTTCTGGTAGCCCGGCTGCAGGTTGATGGAGGCGAAGTTTTCGCCGAGAGCGCCGCCGCCGACGTAGCGGTGGTCGACGTTGATCCAGGCGCAGCCGAGCGTGTCGACGACTTTGATGAAGCCGGCGAAGTTGACGTCGATGATCCCGTTCAGCTGCCCTTTCAGTTCCGGGAACACTTCGCGCTCGATCGTTTCCGCCGCCAGCACGGTGCCGCCGTCGGCGCCCTTCAGCTGGCTGCCGATCGTGTAGGCCGAGTTGATCTTCGTGCTCGGGTAGTACTGGCCCTTCGGAGTACGGATGTTGACCATCAGGTCGCGCGGGATCGACATCACCGACGTCTGGCGTTGTTCGGGGTCGAAGCGCACCAGCAGGATCGTGTCGCTGTGCGGAGTGGCGGCTTTTTCAATGGCGTTCTTCGATCCCGAGCGGCGGTCCGAGCCGAGCACGAGGAAGTTCTGCGGCTTGCCCGAGTAGGGCTCTTCGGTCACCAGGCCCTTCGGCGTCGTTATGTGCGCACTCTTGGGCAGCAGCCTGTTGGCCAGTTCTTCGAGCCAGTTGATCGCGATCGTGTGCGTCGCGACGCCGCTGAGCGCGACGATCAGCGCGCCGGCGAGGGCGAAGCGCACCCACATGCCGCGCCACAGCCGGGGCGGACGCTCGTCTTCGAGAGGATTTGCGCTTTCCAGAGCCATTCGGGACGGGCAGGCGACGCCCCCCGACGACGCGCCTCGGCAGAGCGTAGCGGGCGCCTCGGCGTGCAGCGCCGGGATCGCGGGTACCCTCGCAGGCGTGTTCAGCGCGCGGAACAGGGAGCTGCTGGGCCTGATCCCCTCGGCGCTGCTCGTGATCGGCGGCTTCACGGCGATCTTCCTCCAGGCCGAAAGCAGCAGCCCGCGCGCATCCACCAACCTCACGCTCAACCACGCCTCCAGCGTCTCTCTGAGCTACGGGCTGCTGTTCCTGGCGCTGTGCCTCGCCGGGCACCTCGTGATCCGCTACGCGCTGCCGCACGCGGACCCCTACCTGTTCCCGCTCGTCGCGGTGCTCGCGAGCGTGGGCGTGGTGATGGTCTACCGCATCAACCCCGTGCTCGCGCGCCAGCAGGCGCAGTGGATGGTGATCGGGCTGATCCTGTTCGCAGCCACGATCCTCGCGCTGCGCAGGACGGGCGTGGGGGTGCTGGAGCGCTACCGCTACACGATCGCGCTGGTCGGGATCGGCATGACCGTGCTGCCACGCCTGCCGGGCATCGGCTCGCAGGTCAACGGCGCCTACCTCGACATCCGCGTCGGCAGCATCTCCTTCCAGCCCGCCGAGCTCGCGAAGGTCGCGATCGTGATCTTCCTGGCCAGCTACCTGCGCGACAACCGCCAGGTGCTCGTCACGGCGGGCCGGCGCGTGCTCGGCTTGACGATCCCGCCGATGAAGCAGTTCGGGCCGATGCTGATCGTGTGGGGCGCGGCGATGGGCACCTTGCTGCTGACGCGCGAGCTGGGCACCTCGCTGATGTTCTACGGCGCGTTCCTCGCGCTGCTGTACGTCGCGACCGGGCGCTTCTCGTTCCCCTTCATCGGCCTCGTGCTGTTCGCGATCGGCGTGTGGTACGTGACCGGCCACGTCAGCCACGTGCATGCGCGCGTGCTCGCCTGGGAAGAACCGCTCAACCCGAAGCTGTTCAACAAGGGCACCAGCTACCAGCTCGGGCAGTCGCTGTTCGCGCAGGCGGACGGCGGCCTGCTCGGCACCGGCTTCGACCGCTCGCTGCTGCAGTACCCGGTCGAAATCGCCCCCCACCACATCGTCAAACGCTTCATCCTGCCGGTGCCCGAAAGCGACATGATCTACGCCGTGATCACCAACGAGCTGGGGCTGCTCGGCGCGAGCGGCGTGCTGCTCGTGTACCTGCTGCTGGTGGCGCGCGGCCTGAAGACGGCGACGATCGCTCGCGACTCCTTCTCGAAGCTGCTCGCGACGGGCCTGTCTTTCATCATCGCCCTGCAGGTGTTCGTGATCGTCGGCGGCGTCACGCGCGTGATCCCGCTGACCGGCGTGACGATGCCTTTCGTCGCCTACGGCGGCTCCTCGGTGGTGATGAACTTCGTGCTCGTCGCGCTGCTGCTGGTCGTCTCCGACCGCGCGCGGCGGCCGCACCGCTCGACGGCACTCAGTTGAGATCGTGATGTGGGCCGCGGGGCCGGCCCGGATCGGCCGGTCCTGCGGCCAGGGTCCGCAGGTGCGGCGGCGAGCCCGTCGAAAAGAGCATGCCGAGGCCATGAGCAGCTCCACGACGACACTGCACGGCCGTCCCTGGATCGGGCGCCTGCGCCGCGCTCTGGACGCGGACCTGTTCGAGCTGCACTTCCAGCCGATCGTCTCGCTGCGCGACGGCTCGGTCAGCCACTACGAGGCGCTGCTGCGCCTGTTCGAGCAGCCGGGAGCCGAGCCGGTGCCGCCCGGCGCCTTCCTGCCGGCCGCCGAGCGCTACGGCCTGATCAGGGAGATCGACCGCATGGTGCTCGAGCGCGCGGTGCGCCTGCTCGCCCGCGACCCGGCCCTGCAGGACGCGAGCGTCGCGATCAACGTCTCCGCGCTGTCGGCGACCGACGGCACGATGCTGCACGCGATCGAGCGCGCGCTGGCGCGTCATGGCGTGGCGCCCGAGCGTCTCTCGATCGAGATCACCGAGACCGCGGCGATCTCCGACATGGGCAGCGCGAAGTCGTTCTGCGCCGGCGTGCTCGCGCTCGGCTGCGGGCTCGCGCTCGACGACTTCGGCGCCGGCTTCGGCTCCTTCCAGTACCTCAAGCAACTGCCCTTCAGCCACCTGAAGATCGACGGCGACTTCATCCGCGAGCTGCCTGTCTCGAGAACCGACCAGCTCGTCGTGCGCGCGCTCGCGCGGATCGTCGCGGGCATGGGCCGTCAGACGATCGCCGAGTTCGTCGGCGACGCGCAGACGCTGCAGATGCTGCGCGCCTACGAGGTCGACTACGCGCAGGGCTTCCAGGTGGGGCGACCCGAACCGCTCCACGCCCTCGCGGCTTGACGCTCGCACCGCCCTCGGGGCTCGGCACTCGCCCCGCCCTGGCGGCTTGACGGCCGCCCCGGCGGCGCGCTTCAGCGCGGCTGCGGGAACTGGCCGCGCATCGCTGCGTCCCAGGCGCGGTCGGGCAGCAGTTTGCGCAGTCCCAGCATCAGCTTCGCCGAGGGTGTGACGGTCACGCGTGGCGGCGGACGGCGGCTGCCGATCGCCTTCTCGATCGCCCGCGCGACCCGGTCCGGCGGGCCGCCCAGCGCCTTCAGCGGTCCTTCGTAGGCCTCTTTGGTGGCGGTCGCGACGGCATCGTTGAACTGCTTGTAGGCGCCGTCGCCGGCGCCGCCGAGGCCTGCCATGTTCGCGTGCGCCGCCTCCCCGAACTCGGTCACGATCAGCCCAGGCTCGATCAGGACCACGTCGACGCCGAAGCCGCGCAGCTCGAAGCGCATCGCGTCCGAGAGCGCCTCCAGCGCGTGCTTGGTCGCGTGGTAGAAGCCGCCGCCGGGGAAGGTGAGGCGCCCGCCCATCGAGCTGATGTTCACGATCCGCCCCCAGCGCTGCGCGCGCATCTTCGGCAGCACCAGCTGCGTGAGCGCCACCACGCCGAACACGTTCGTCTCGAACTGGCGCCGCACGGACTCCATCGGCACCGACTCGACCGCGCCGCTCTGGCTGTAGCCGGCGTTGTTGACGAGCACGCCGACGGCGCCCTCGGCCTCCTCCACGGCGCGCACCGCCGCGCTCATCGACTGCTCGTCGGTGACGTCCAGCGCGAGCGTCCTGCAGCCGGCGTCCTGCAGCTCGGCGAGCGTCTCCGGCCGGCGAGCCGTGGCATAGACGGGCCAGCCGCCGCGGGCCAGGCGCAACGCCGTCGCACGACCGATGCCGGTCGAGCAGCCGGTGATCAGCACCGCCTTCGACGGCTCGGCCATGCGGGCAGCATAAGGGTTGGCGCCTGCAGGTACGCTCCAGCGATGACGACTATCTCCGCAGATGCCCTCCCCGACGCGCTGAGCGCCCCGGCGCGCGAATTCATCGCCCAGTCCCACCGCCTGCTGATCGGCGGCGAGCGTCTCGAGGCGGCCGACGGGCGCACGTTCAAGACGCTCGACCCGGCCACGGGACAGGAGGTTGCGGAGGTGGCCCAGGCCGGCGCCGAGGACGTGGACCGCGCCGTGCGTGCGGCGCGCGAGGCGTTCGAGAACGGCCCCTGGTCCTCGATGCCGGCAGCAGGCCGCGAGCGGCTGATGCACGCCCTCGCCGACGCGATGGAGGCGCGCGCCGAGGAGCTCGCGCAGATCGAGTCCCTCGACAACGGCAAGCCGGTCGGGCTCGCGCAGTACGTCGACGTCAACGGCGCGGTCGGCCACATCCGCTACTTCGCGGGCTGGCCGACGAAGATCGAGGGCGGCGTGCTGCCCGTCGCCGCTCCGAACGTGCATGTCTACACACGGCGCGAACCGGTCGGTGTGGCGGCGCAGATCATCCCCTGGAACTTCCCGCTGCTGATGGCCGCCTGGAAGCTCGGCCCGGCGCTCGCGGCCGGCTGCACCGTGGTGCTGAAGCCGGCGGAGCAGACGCCGCTCAGCGCGCTGCGCCTCGGCGAGCTGGCGCTGGAGGTCGGATTCCCGCCGGGCGTGATCAACGTGCTCACCGGCGACGGCGAGACCGGCGCCGCGCTCGTCGACCACGCGGATGTCGACAAGGTCGCCTTCACCGGCTCCACCGTTGTCGGCCGCGAGATCGGCGCGAAGGCGGGCCGTGCGCTGAAGCGCGTCACGCTGGAGCTCGGCGGCAAGTCGCCGAACGTGATCCTGCCGGACGCGGACATCGACGCGGCGGTCAAAGGCTCCTTCCAGGCGATCTACTTCAACTCGGGCCAGGCGTGTAACGCCGGCTCGCGGCTGTTCGTGCCGGCCGATCGCTTCGACGAGGTGATGAGCAGCCTGGCCGACGCCGCCGCCGCCACGCAGCTCGGGCCCGGACTGGACGCCGCCACGCAGCTCGGCCCGCTCGTCTCGGCAGAGCAGCAGGAGCGCGTGCTGGGCTACATCTCCTCCGGGCGCGAGGAGGGCGCGGAGCTGCTGGCCGGCGGCGAGGCGGCGCTGACCGACAGCGGCGGCTACTACGTCGCGCCGACGCTGTTCAGCACCACCTCCGACGATCTGCGCATCGCACGCGAGGAGATCTTCGGGCCGGTGCTCGTGGCCTCGCCGTACGAGTCGCTGGAGGAAGTGGCCGCGCGTGCGAACGCGAGCGAGTACGGCCTCGCCGCAGGCGTGTGGACGCGCGACGTCTCCAACGCGCACAAGCTGGCGGCGATGCTGCGCGCCGGCATGGTCTACGTGAACACCTGGGGTCTGGTCGACCCCGCGGCTCCGTTCGGCGGCTTCAAGGCGTCGGGCATCGGCCGCGAGCATGGCCACGACGGCCTCGACGCCTACCTCGAGAGCAAGACGGTGTGGACAGCGTTGTGAGCCGCGCCGCTTCGTGAGCGTCGCGCTAGGAAGCGAGCGCGCGCCTGCCGGCGTTGGCTCTCGACGCATCGCCGCCCCGTTGGCGTGGCTGTGCGGCCTGCTGATCGTCGCCGCGACGCTCGAGATCGTGATCGACGGCTCGGTCGGTCACTCGCCGCTGATCCCCAAACAGCCGGCGATCGCCGGCTGGATGTCGGGCATCGGCGAGCGGCTCGGCTTCCGCGTGTTCCTGATCGCGCTGCTCGCCGCGGTCGGCGCCTACGCGCTGTTGCTGGTGCTGTTGACCCGGGCACGCCCCGCGGCGATCGACCGCCGCTGGGCGCTCGGCCTGATCGGGCTGCTGCACCTGATCGTTTTCGTCGGACCGATCCTGATCTCGACAGACGTGTTCAGCTACATCGCCTACGCGCGGATGGGCGTCGAGCACGGCATCAACCCCTACCTGCACGGCCCCGCCTCGATCGCGAGCGACCCGATCTTCCCCTACGTGGGCGTGGACTGGAAGCACACCGAGACGGCATACGGACCGATCTACACGCTGCTCTCATATCCGCTCGCGCCGCTCGGAGTGCACGGAGCGCTGTGGGCGATGAAGCTCGAGGCCACGCTGGCGAGCGTGGCGACGCTCGCGCTCGTGTGGCGCTGCGCGCGCGTGCGCGGGCTCGACCCGGTGACGGCGGTGCTGGCGGTCGCCGTCAACCCGCTGTACGTGATCTACGGCCTGGGCGGCGCGCACAACGACCTGCTGATGCTCGCGGCGATGATGCTCGCGGTGTGGCTCACGCTCGCGCCGGTGCAGTCGCGCGGCCGCGAAGCGGGCGCCGCGGCCGTCGTGGTGGCTGGAGCGCTGATCAAGGCGACCGTGGCGGTGCTGCTGCCGTTCATGGTGCTCTCGCGCCGCCGTCTCGCGCCGCTGCTGGGCGCGCTCGCGGCGGTCCTGCTGGGCGCGCTGATCGCCTACCTGGCGTTCGGCTCCCACGGCGTCAACATCGTCGCCGCGCTGAATCGCGACGCGGCCTTCGTCTCCACCGACAGCTTCGCGAACGAGATCGCGCACCTGTTCGGCAAGCCGGGCGTGTTCCCGGTCGACCACGACCTGTTGAAGGCGGGGCTCGTGATCGTGACGCTGTACCTGCTGTGGCTGGTATGGCGCGGCTACGACTGGATCGCCGCGTCCGGCTGGACGCTGCTCGCGATCTCCGTGACGAGCACGTGGCTGCTCGCGTGGTACATCCTGTGGCCACTGCCGCTCGCCGTGGTCAGCCGCGACCGCAGGCTGCTGTACGCGACGCTCACGATCCAGCTGCTGTTCGTCCTGCACCAGATCTCGCCGCTGCTGGCGCCGGTGCAATGACCGAGACGTCAAGGCTGATACAGACGACGCTGCTGGTGCTGCTGGGCGTGCTGCTCGCCGTCGCGACGATCAACGACGTGGTGCGCCAGACCCACATCAACCACCGACTCGTCGCGGACCTCGCGACCTGGCGCAGCTACAGCGGCCACGACTTCAAGAACGTCGGCGTGGACGAGGAACTGCTCGGTGTGGCAAGCGGTCGCGACGTCGCATGCGGCAACACGACGCCGGGCGCTCCGCGCGAACGCACCCAGCTGTGCCTGGTGCTGGAGGGCCCGACGCGCGGCGGCCGCCGCGAAGTCGCGGGCGGCTGGTACCTGCCGCCGCTGACGCATCGCGACCTGCGCGCATACCGCTACGGATGCTTCGGCAGGGCGGGCACGGGTATGTGCGCGCGATGAACGCCCTCGCGCAGCCCGTCGCGGCGCGGCGCTCCCGCGTGGCGCTCAGCGCCGGGCGGGGGTGGTGGCCGCTGGCGGCGCTGACGCTGCTCGCCGCGGTGCTGCGCATCTCGACGCTGGACCTGCAGAGCTTCTGGTACGACGAGGCCTTCACGCCCGTGCACGTGTTGCATCCCAGCCTGTGGGACACGCTGCACTCGGTCTCGCACACGGAGAACAGCCCGCCGCTTTGGTACGTGCTCGAGTGGATCTTCTACCGGCTGTTCGGCGACGGCGAGGTGTCGCTGCGGATGCTCTCGGCGCTGGCGGGCATCGCGACCGTGCCGCTGGCGTGGGGCATCGGCCGCGAGCTGTGCGATCGCCGCGCCGCGATCGGCTGCGCACTGCTCGTCGCGGTCAACCCGCTGTTCTTCTGGTACTCCCAGGAGGCGCGCGTGTACGCGCTGTTCGCGTTGATGGTGGCCGCGGCGATGCTGTGCTTCCTGCGCGCGCTGCGCGAGCCGACTCCCGCACGCATGGCGGCGTTCGCTCTCACCGCGTCGCTGGCGCTGCTGACCCACTACTTCGCCGTGTTCCTGTTGGCGGCGATGGCCGGCTGGCTGCTGTACGAGCGGCGCACGCGTCGCGCGGCGCTGCCCGCGCTGGCCGCGATCGGCGTGGTGGGACTCGCCTTGCTGCCGCTGATCTCGGCGCAGGGCGGGCACGGCACGCAGTGGATCGGCCGCTGGGCGCTGTCCAGCAGGCTGCAGGCGATCCCGCAGTACTGGCTGAGCGGCTACTCCGGCAGCCCGCTCGGGCACGGCGTCGAGCTGCTGGTGGCGCTGCCGGTCCTGGCGGCGGTGTCGCTCGGGCTGTGGCGGCTCACCGAGCCGCGCAGGGGCGCGCCGCCGGAGCTCATCGCCGCGCGCGAGCGCTGCGCGCACGGCGCAACGATCGCGGCGACGCTGACAGCGGCGGGGGTACTGGCGCCGGTGCTGCTTGCGATCCTCGGCGCCGACTACCTGGCGCCGCGCAACCTGCTCGGCGCGATGATCCCGCTCACCGCGCTGGTCGCGGTGTTGGCATGCGCGCCGGGCGCCGGGCTCGCCGGCGCGGCGCTGCTCGGCACGCTCGCCGCCGGCTTCCTGGCGCTCTCGATCGATGTCGATCTGAGCCCGAGGCTGCAGCGGGGCAACTGGCGCGGGGTCGTACAGGCGCTGCCTTCTGCGCCGGGACCGCGCGTGTTCACCGTTCCCCAGCTCGGCTCGGCGCCGCTCGAGTACTACGTCGGCCGCGGCCTGCACAACCCCCCGCGGGGCACGGCCGTGACAGCGCGCGAAGTGGTGGAGATCGGCTACTCGCCGCTGCGCAGCTCCGCCGGCCGCCCGCCCGCGCGGGGCTTCGTGCGCGTCGCGCGATTGAACGTGGACGGGCTGATCGTCTACCGCTTCGTCGCGGCCGCGCCCACGCCACTCAGCGAGCAGGAGCTGCGCGCGCACGCGATCACGCTCGCCCATCCCGAGGTGCTCGTCGCCCGGACGGCCTCATGACTGCGCGCTAGGTTAGCTTTCCAGCATGCTGCAGTTGACTTTGGAGGCGCGCAGCCAGGCGGAGTCGGCCCTGCAGGCGGGCCGAGCCCATCTGCTGTCGCTGCAGGACGAGGCCGGCTTCTGGCGGGGCGAGTTGCAGACGAACGTGACGATGGACGCCGAGGACATGCTGCTGCGCGAGTTCCTCGGCGTGCGCACGCAGGCGGAGACGGAGCGCTCCGCCGCCTGGATCCGCTCCCAGCAACGCGCCGACGGCACCTGGACGAACTTCTACGAGGGCCCGGGCGACCTCTCGACGACGGTCGAGGCCTACTGGGCGCTGCGGCTGGCCGGCGACGCGCCCGGGGCGGATCACATGCGTCTGGCGGCGGAGTTCATCCGTGCGCAGGGCGGCATCGAGCGCTGCCGCGTGTTCACGCACCTGTGGCTCGCGCTGTTCGGGCTGTGGTCGTGGGACCGCGTGCCGGCGCTGCCGGTGGAGATGATCCTGCTGCCCGCGCGGGTGCCGCTGAACGTGTACGACTTCGCCTGCTGGGCGCGGCAGACGATCGTCGCGCTGTCGCTGGTCAAAGCGCACCGCCCGGCACGGCCGCTGAGCTTCGAGCTGCGCGAGCTGCACGCGCAGCCGTCCGACACGCCGGCGCCGGGCCTCGGCGCGCCCGAGCAGCCGTCCCGGTCGCGACGCGAGCGCGTGCTGCGCACCCTCGATCGCGCTCTGCGCGCCTACGAACGTCACCCGCTGCGGCCGCTGCGCAAGCTCGCGTGCGCGCGCGCAGAGCGCTGGATCGTGCGCCGCCAGGAGGCGGACGGCTCGTGGGGCGGCATCCAGCCGCCGTGGGTGTACTCGCTGATCGCGCTGAGCCTCGCCGGCTATCCGCTGGAGCACCCGGTGATGCGCAGGGGCCTGCAGGGCATCGACGGCTTCATGATCGAGGACGAGGACGACATGCACGGCGTCGGCGCACCGCGCGGGCGCAGCCGCCGCCTGGAAGCGTGTCAGTCGCCCGTCTGGGACACGGCGCTGGCGCTGATCGCGCTCAGCGACGCAGGGCTGCCCGGCGAGGACCCCGCGATGGTCGCAGCCGGACGCTGGCTGCTCGGCGAGGAGGTGGCGGTCACCGGCGACTGGGCGGTGCGGCGCGATCAGCTCGCGCCCGGCGGCTGGGCGTTCGAGTTCGCGAACGTCAACTACCCGGATGTCGACGACACCGCCGAGGTGGTCATGGCGCTACAGCGTCTCGTGGCTGCTGCGCCCGGCGCGGGCGGCGCAGGCCGCGTGCCCGGCGTGTTCGGCGCGAGGCTGGCGGGAGCGCGCGAGCGGGGCGTGGCATGGCTGAAGGGCATGCAGAGCCGCGATGGCGGCTGGGGCGCCTTCGATGCGGACAACACGCGCTCGCTGGTGCGCGAGCTTCCGTTCCTGGACTTCGGCGAGGTGATCGACGAGCCGAGCGCCGATGTGACGGCGCACGCGGTGGAGATGCTCGCGGTGCTCGGCGAAGCAGACTCGCCCGAGGCGCAGGCGGGCGTTCGCTGGCTGCTCGAGCACCAGGAGGCGGACGGCTCGTGGTACGGGCGCTGGGGGATCAACTACGTGTATGGCACCGGCGCGGTCGTGCCGGCTCTGGCGGCCGCCGGGGTCGCTGCGGAGGCGCCCTCGATCGCTCGCGCCGTGGAGTGGCTGGAGAGCCACCAGAACGACGACGGCGGCTGGGGGGAGGACGCGCGCTCCTACGACGATCCGCGCTGGATCGGACGCGGCCCGAGCACCGCCTCGCAGACGGCCTGGGCGCTGATCGCGCTGCACGCCGCCGGCCGTCGCTCCGACTCGCTGGCACGGGGCCTTCACTGGCTGGTGGCGACGCAGCGTCCCGACGGTGGCTGGGACGAGCCGTACTACACCGGCACCGGCTTCCCCTCCGACTACTACATCAACTACCACCTGTACCGCCAGACCTTCCCGATGATCGCGCTCGGTCGTTGCCTGGGCACGCCGGCTTCGAGCCGGGAGTGATGCTGCTGGACTACGACGGCCCGCCCAGCCCGCCCGCTGCCGGCCGCGGCGAAGCGTTCACCGCGCCCTCCGCGCAGGCTGTGATGGCGCGCGCCGGGAGCGAGAACTTCCCCGTCGCCAGCCGCGCGCTCCCGCGCGCGGCGCGCGAGCACCTGCTCGCCGTGTATGGCTTCGCGCGCCTCGTCGACGAGCTCGGCGACGTCGCGGCGGGCGACCGTCTCGCGGCGCTGGACTGGCTGGAGCACGAGCTGGACCTCGCGTTCGCGGCGCGCGCGACGCATCCGCTGCTCGTGCGCCTGCAGCGCACGATCGCCGCGTGCGGCCTGCAGCGCGGGCCGTTCGCGCGGTTGATCGAGGCGAACCGGCTCGACCAGAGAAAGCAGCGGTACGCGACATGGCAGGAGCTGCGCGAGTACTGCGCGCTGTCGGCGGACCCCGTGGGCGAGCTGGTGCTATCCGTGCTCGGCTGCTCGACGCCGGCGCGGATCGCGCTGTCGGACTCGATCTGCACCGCGCTGCAGCTGACCGAGCACTGCCAGGACGTGGCGGAGGATCACGCTCGCGGGCGGGTGTACCTGCCGCTGGAGGACCTGGAGCGCTTCGGCTGTCCGCTCGACTCGCTCGGCGCCGCGCACGCCGGCGTGCCGCTGCGGGCGGTGCTCGCATTCGAGGTCGAGCGCGCACGGACGCTGTTCGCGGCGGGGGAGCCGCTCGTGGCCGAGCTGCGAGGTCGCCCGCGCCTGGCGATCGGGGCTTTCGTGGCCGGCGGGCGCGCGGCGCTCACGGCGATCGAGCGGGCCGGATACGACGTGCTGGCGGGCCCGCCGCCGGTTTCGCGCGCGCTGCGCGCGCTGGCCCTTGCGCGGGCGCTGGCCGCGGCCGCGGCCTCGCCGCGAGCGGCGTCAGCGGGCGCGTGATGAGCGGCGGCCTGTCCGCTGATGAGGCGTACGCGCGCTGCGAGCAGATCACGCGCAGCGAGGCGGCGAACTTCTACTACGGCATCCGTCTGCTGCCGGCGCCGCGCCGCAGGGCGATGTCGGCGGTATACGCCTTCGCGCGCCGGATCGACGACATCGCCGACGGCACGCTGGCACCGGCCGAGAAGGCGCGGGCGCTCGACGAGCAGGCCGAGGCGCTGGAAGCGCTGGAGCGCGATGGAGCGCCCTCCGATCGCACCGACGCGGTACTGGTCGCGCTGGCCGATGCGCGCGCGCGGTTCCCGCTCCCGCTCGACGCGCTCGGAGAGCTGATCGAGGGCGTGCGAATGGACCTGCAGGGCCGCCGCTACGAGACCTTCGAGGAGCTGGTCGTCTACTGCAGGCGCGTCGCGGGCACGATCGGCCGCCTGTGCCTGTCGATCTTCGGCCAGCGCCCCGGCGTGGACCCGGTGCTGGCGTCGGCGCTCGCGGACGACCTCGGCGTGGCTCTGCAGCTGACGAACATCCTGCGCGACATCCGCGAGGACGCGCAGGGCGGCCGCGTCTACCTGCCGCTCGAGGACCTTCACCGCTTCGGGCTGATCGAGCGCGGTTCCGAGGCGGGCGCGGAGCGCGCGCTGCTGGCAGCGGTGTCAGGCGCCGGCGCGGCGGCTGACGATGCTGGTGCGAGCAGCACGTCCGCAGCGCGGCTGGCCGAGCTCGTCGGCTTCGAGTCCGAGCGCGCGCGCAGCTGGTTCGACCGCGGTCTGACGCTGGCGCCGCTGCTCGACAGGCGCAGCGCCGCCTGCCTGCTTGCGATGGCCGGCATCTACCGGCGCGTGCTGGAGCGCATCGACGACGATCCGGCGCGAGTGGCGCGAGGGCGCGTGTCGCTGCCGATGCACGAGAAGGCTTGGGTCGCGGCGCGGGGGATGCTGGGGGTGGCGCCATGAGCCGCGTGCTGGTGATCGGCGGCGGCCTCGCGGGCGTCGCCGCGGCGCTCGACTGCGCGGACGCGGGAGCCGACGTGACGCTTGTCGAGGTGCGCCCGCGGCTCGGCGGCGCGGCCTACTCCTTCCAGCGGGAGGGGTTGGAGATGGACAACGGCCAGCACGTCTTCCTGCGCTGCTGCACCGACTACCGGGCGCTGCTGCGCCGGCTCGGCAGCGACCACCTGGTCGAGCTGCAGCCGCGCCTGCAGATCCCGGTGCTGCGCCCCGGCCATCCGCCCGTGCGCCTGCAGCGAGGCTCGCTGCCCCCGCCGCTGCACCTGGCGGGCGCGCTTGCGCGCTACCCGCATCTCGACCTGCGCGCGCGCGCCGGCGCGGCACGCGCGGCGCTCGCGCTGGGGCGGGTCGACCCGGACGACCCCGCCAACGACCGCGAGACGTTCGGCGCATGGCTCGAGCGCCACGGCCAGGACAGTTGGGCGATGGCGTCGCTGTGGGATCTGATCGCGCTGCCGACGCTGAACGTGCGGGCCGCGGAGGCTTCGCTTGCGCTCGCGGCGTTCGTGTTCCGCACGGGGCTGCTGTCGGGCACGGACGCCGGAGACATCGGCTTCCACCGCGGCACGCTGCAGCAGGTCGTGGGCGCGCCCGCCGAACATGCTCTCGGTGCTGCGGGGGTGGAGGTGCGGCTCGGCTGGCGCGCCGAGCGGCTGAGCAGCGCGTCCGGCGGCGGCTTCGCTCTGCAAGGCGACGGCGAGACGCTGAACGGCGACGCGGCGATCGTCGCGCTGCCGCACAACCGCGCCGGCGCGCTGATCTCCGAGCTGCTGCCGCGCCAGGCGAGGGGGGCGGAAGCGCTGGGCAGCTCGCCGATCGTCAACCTGCACGTCCTCTATGACCGTGCCGTGCTCGACGTGCCGTTCGCCGCCGGCGTCGGCACGCCGGTGCAGTACGTGTTCGACCGCACTGCCGCCGCCGGCGCCCCCTCGGGCTGTCAGTATCTCGCCGTGTCGCTGTCCGGTGCCGATCGCGAGATGGAGCTGAGCGTGACGGAGCTGCGCGATCACTATCAACGCGCGCTGGCGGAGCTCCTGCCGAGGGCCCGCTCCGCGCGCGTGGAGCGCTTTCTGCTCACGCGCGAGCACGCCGCCACGTTCCGTGCCGTGCCCGGTACGGCGAGCCTGCGTGCCGGCGCCGAGACCGGCGTGCCGGGGCTCGCGCTGGCGGGGGCATGGACGGACACGGGCTGGCCCGCGACGCTCGAGGGCGCCGTGAAAAGCGGCCATGCAGCCGCGCGGGCCGCGCTGGGCACCGCCGCTCGCAGCGAGCCGGCGGGATCGCCGGCATGAGCGAGGTGCTGCTGGCCGCGCCGCTGCGCGTCGAGGCGGCGCTGATCTCCTCGGCGTCCCGCGGTGCGATCATCCGCAAGACCGGGATGGGCCCGGAGAAGGCCAAGGCCGCCGCCGGCGAGCTGACAGCCCAACCCGGCAGCGCGCTGCTCGTGGTCGGCTTCTGCGGAGGCCTCGACGCGAGCTCCGTCCCGGGGGAAGTGATCGTCGCCGAGCACGTCTACGCGGCTGCGGATGAAGGCCATGCCGAGCGGCGCATCGACTGCGGCCTGGCAGCCGACCTGGTGGTCAGGCTCACCGGCCTCGGCATGAAGGTCCGAAGCGGCCCGGTCGTGTGCGTGTCGAAGCTGGCGCTCGGCGAGCGGCGCGCAGAGCTGCTCGCCGGTGGTGCGATCGCGGTCGACATGGAGTCCGTGTGGCTGGCGGAGGCGGCCCGCGACCGGCCGTTCGGCGTCGTACGGGTCGTATTGGACAGCCCCACGCACGAGCTGATGCGGGTTCAGGCGGTCGGAGGGGCGCTACGGGCAGCGCTCGCGCTGCGGCGCGTGGCGGCCGCGCTCCAGGGCTGGTCGCCTATCGCGCTTCATGACGTGGTCCCGGCCGACTAAGGTAGGCGCCGATGGCAGCACGGTTCAAACAGAGCACGCGGATGGGCATGTACCTGCTCCGCCAGCGACTGGCGAAACGGGACAAGTTCCCGTTGATCGTCGAGCTGGAGCCGCTGTTCCAATGCAACCTCGCCTGCTCGGGCTGCGGGAAGATCCAGCATCCCGAGCACGAGCTGCGCCGACGCATGCCGGTGCAGCAGGCGATCGATGCGATCGAGGAGAGCGGCGCGCCGATGGTCTCGATCGCGGGCGGCGAGCCGCTGATCCACCCCGAGATCCACGTCATCGCCGACGAGCTGATCAAACGCAAGCGCTTCGTTTATCTCTGCACGAACGCGCTGCTGCTCGAGAAGAAGCTCGAGAACTTCCGGCCCAGCCCCTATTTCGCATGGGCGGTCCACATGGACGGGCTGCGCGAGCGCCACGACCAGTCGGTCGAGCGAGAGGGCGTCTTCGACAAGGCGGTGTCCGCGATCAAGACGGCCAAGGCCGCCGGCTTCCGCGTCACGACCAACACGACGTTCTTCACCCACGACTCTGCCAAGACGGTGCGCGAGGTGCTCGACTTCCTCAACGACGACCTCGGGGTCGACGAGATGATGATCTCACCGGCCTACGCGTACGAGAAAGCGCCCGACCAGGACCACTTCCTCGGCGTGACGCAGACCCGCGCGCTGTTCAGCGAGGCCTTCGGCGACGGGCGGCGCAAGCGCTGGCGCCTGAACCACAGCCCGCTGTTCCTCGACTTCCTCGAAGGCAAGGCCGAATTCGATTGCACCGCCTGGGGCATCCCCAGCTACTCCCTGTTCGGCTGGCAGCGCCCGTGCTACCTGATGGCCGACGGCTACACGGAGACCTACAAAGAGCTGATCGAGACGACCGACTGGGAGCAGTACGGCCGCGGCAAGGACCCGCGCTGCGACAACTGCATGGCGCACTGCGGCTACGAGCCGACCGCCGTGCTGCAGACGACGCGCTCGCTGCGCCAGTCGCTGCGCGCGCTCGCCAACTAGCCGCTCCGTCGCCCGCTTGGAGCGCCGGTCCCGGCCCGCGCGGGCCCCGCCCTATCCCTCCACGCCCGCCGGCGCCTCATGGTCGAGCTCGGTCTCACCGGCGCTGTCGCGAAGATCGCGCCAGGTGACACCCTCGCGCAGCAGCGCGGGGACGCCGAGCGCGAGCGCGGTGACGACCTCGACGGCCTGCAGGATGATCCCGTAGGCGAGACCCTGCCCGGCGCCCACGCCGTAGGCGGCCAGCACCACCAGGCACGCGGCCTGGAAGACGCCGACGTTCGAGGGGGTCGCCGGCAGGATCGCGCTGACGTTGACCACCAGCAGGATCGCCGCGGCGGCGGCAAGGCCGGTTTCATGCTGCAGGCCGAGCGCGAGCAGGACCGCGTAGCAGGCGAGCCACTGCAGCGCCCACGCGAGCAGCTGCGCGACGATCGCAGTTACGCCGTAGCGCGGGCGCGCGAACACGATCAGGCCCCGGCGCGCCAGGCGCAGCAGTCGCTCCACAGCGTGCGAGATCACCCGCACGCGTCGCCAGCGCGAGCGGCGCCCCTGCGCGACCAGCCGGGGGCCCGCGACGACGAGTGCGGCGATCGCGACGGGCACCAGCAGCGCGAGCAGCACACCGGTCACGTGGCCGTTGGCCAGCGGCACGTCGGTGAAGGTGATTACGGCGAGGCCCGCGAGCGCGAGCAGGTTGATCAGCGTCTGCGAGAAGACCGTTCCCGCCACGACGGCCAGCAGCCGCCGGCGCTGGCCCGGCAGGTGGCGGGTGAGGACGATCACACGCGAGGGCTCGCCGATGCGGCCGGGGAAGACGGCGGAGCCCATCACGCCGATCATCGTCGCGCGCACCACCGGGCCCCATCTGATCGGCGTGTCCGGCAGCGCGGCGCGCAGCACCTGATGCCAGGACGCCGAGCGCAGCAGCAGCGACGCCGCCATCAGCGCCACGGCCAGCACGATCCAGCCGGGGTCGGCGGTTATGAGTGCGTGGCCCACGCGGCTCAGGTTCAGCCGCGTGAGCGCGAACACGACGAGACCGGCCGACAGCAGCGCCACCGCCGCCACGACGAGCGTGCGCCGCGCACGCGGACGGGTGCGAAGGGTCCGGGTCGAGCGCGCCATCCGGAGGGTCTATCAGGGTTACGTGCCGTCGTGGAACGAGAGCCGGACGTCGACCTGCTGGAGGAGCCGCCGGCCGCCCTGGCAGCGCCGGTCGACAGCCGCGAGCTGGGCGCGATCTTCCTCGGCGGCATGATCGGCGCGCTCGCACGGGCCGGGCTGGAGGAAGCGCTGGCGGTCGCGCCCGGCGGCTGGCCCTGGGCGACGTTCGCCGTGAACCTCCTGGCGGCGCTGCTGCTCGGCTTCGCGGTGAGCTGGCTGCGCGCGAAGCGACACGGCCTGTATGCGCGGGCGTTCCTGGCGACGGGCATATGCGGCGCGCTGAGCACGTTCTCGACCGTGATGCTGGAGCTCGTGCGCCTGCAGGAACACGCAGGCTGGGGACTCGCGTGTGCCTACGGCATGGCGAGCATCGCCGCGGGCATGGCGGCGGTACTGCTCGGAATCGAGCTCGGCCGACGGCGCGCAGCGGCAGCGAGCAGGCGCCGGCCCCCCGTCGCGCCCGGCGCGGCGGGATGAGCGGCATCGCCCTCTGGCTCGCGGTGGCGCTCGTCGGCGGCGCGGCCTCGCTCGCGCGCTACCTCGTCCACGGCCTCGTGGAGCCGCTCGCACGAGGACGGTTCCCGCTCGGCACGCTGGCCGTCAACGTGACGGGATCGCTCCTGCTCGGCGTGCTGGTCGGCGCGGGCGTGCACGGCGACGCCTACCTGCTCGCCGGCACAGCGGCGATCGGCTCGTACACGACGTTCTCGAGCTGGATGCTCGACAGCGAGCGGCTCGCTCGCGACGGTCGCCTGGGCGCCGTCCTCGTCAATCTCGGGGCCAGCACAGGGCTGGGCGTCGGCGCGCTGCTGCTGGGGCGCGCGATCGCCGGCGGCTGAGCCGCTAGGCCTCGAGCAGCAGCGTCACCGGGCCATCGTTGACGAGCTCGACCTCCATGTGCGCGCCGAACACGCCCTGCTTGGCGCCGAGGCGCCGGCAGAACAGCTCGTACAGCGGCTCGGCGTGCTCCGGGCGGGCGGCAGCCGTGAAGCTCGGCCGGTTGCCGCGGCGAGCGTCGCCGTAGAGCGTGAACTGGCTGACACAGAGCACCTCGCGCTCTCCCAGCGCCACGTTCATCTGACCTGCCTCGTCGGGGAAGATGCGCAGCGCGCGCACCTTCTCTGCCAGTCGCTCCGCTGTCGGCGGCTCGTCCTCGGCGGCCACGCCGAGCAGCACCAGCAGCCCCGGGCCGATCGTCGCGACCTCGCCGCCGCCGCTGCGGACGCCGGCGCGGCTGACCCTCTGCACGAGCGCGCGCATCGCCGGCGAGTATGCCATACTTAACCAGATGCTTAAGTATCGCGAACCGGTCGATCAGGTGTTCCACGCGCTCGGCGACCCGACCAGGCGCTCGATGATCGAGCGTCTCAGCTGTGGCTCCGCCTCCGTCAGCGAGCTCGCCGAGCCGCTGAGGATCTCGTTGCCTGCGGTCGTTCAGCACCTGCACGTGCTCGAGGACAGCGGCCTCGTGCGGACCCACAAGCAGGGCCGTGTGCGCCGATGCGAAGTGGAGCCGGCCGCGATGCGTGAGGCCGAGCTGTGGATCCTCCAGCGCCGCGCGGAGTGGGAGCGGCGCCTCGACCGGCTCGGCGACTTCCTGGAAGAGAACCCCGACTGAGAGGAGCAGCGAATGAGCGACCGATCGACAGAGCATGCGACCTTCGCGATCGAGCACAGCTATCGGGCGGCGCCGGACCGCGTGTTCGCGGCGTGGGCCGAGCCCGAGCAGAAGAACCGCTGGTTCGGCACGCGCGATGGCGGCATCGACCTGGACTTCCGCCCCGGCGGCAGCGAGCGGTTCCTCGCCGAGACCCCGGACGGGACCACCTACACCTACACGGCCACCTATAAAGACATCGTGCCGAGCGAGCGGATCGTCTACACCTACGAGATGTACAGGGACCAGGACCGCATCTCGGTGTCGGTCAGCACCGTGGAGCTCCGCCCCGCCGAAGGGGGCACTGCGCTCACGTACACCGAGCAGGGCGTGTTCCTCGACGGACACGACACGGCGGCTGCACGCGAGCACGGCACGCGAGAGGTCCTCGACCACCTCGGCGAGGAGCTGGGCTCTTGACGCGCGACAGGCGCTGGACAGCGCTGTACGTGCTGTGTGGCGGAATGCTGATGATCGTGCTCGACGTGACGGTCGTGAACGTCGCGCTGCCCTCGATTCAGGAAGAACTGCATTTCTCGAGCGCAGCGCTCGCTTGGGTCGTGAACGCCTACCTGATCGCCTTCGGCGGGCTGTTGCTGCTGGCCGGGAGGCTCGGCGACCTGATCGGCCGCAGGCGCGTGTTCCTGGCGGGAATCACGCTGTTCACGCTGGCCTCGCTGCTCTGCGGGCTGGCCGACTCGCGCGTGATGCTGGTCGGGGCGCGCTTCGTGCAGGGCGTCGGCGGAGCGATGACCTCGGCCGTGATCCTGGGGATGATCGTGACGATGTTCCCGCAGCCGCGCGAGCAGGCGAAGGCGATCGGCGTGTACGCGTTCGTCGCTTCGGGCGGTGGCTCGGTCGGCCTGCTGGCAGGCGGTGTGATCACGCAGTCGATCGACTGGCACTGGATCTTCTTCATCAACGTGCCGCTCGGGATCGCGACCGCGCTGCTTGCGCGGCGCATGCTCGACGACGACGAGGGCATCGGCCTCGCTGCGGGTGCGGACGTGCCGGGCGCGCTGCTGATCACCGGCTCGCTGATGCTCGGCGTCTACACGATCGTCGGCCCCGCAGCCGAACACGGCTGGGGCGACGGCCGTACGCTGGCGCTCGGCGTCGGCTCGCTGCTGGCGCTCGGAGCCTTCGTGGCGCGTGAGGCGCGGGCGCGCAACCCCTTGATGCCGCTGCGGATCTTCCGCTCGCGCCCGGTCGTGGCGGCGAATGCGATCCAGGTGCTGTCGGTCGCAGGCATGTTCGGCTTGTTCTTCCTCGGCGCCCTGTACCTGCGCCGCGTGCTCGGCTACGACGCGCTGCAGATAGGCCTCGCGTTCCTGCCCGCCACGCTCGGCATGGGGATGCTGTCGATTCGCTACACCGAGCGTCTGGTGATGCGCTTCGGCGCGCGCAACGCGCTGCTCGCGGGGCTGCCGCTGATCGCGCTGGCGCTCGCGCTGTTCGCGCGCGCGCCGGTGCACGGCAGCTACCTCGCCGACGTGTTCCCCTCGATGACGCTGCTGGGCATCGGCGCGGGGCTCGCCTTCCCGGCGTTGATGACCGTCGCGATGTCGGGCGCGACGCCGCAGGACGCCGGGCTCGCGTCAGGCGTCGTCAACACCACCGCCCAGGTCGGGGGCGCGCTCGGGCTGGCGGTGCTGGCGACGCTGTCAGCCTCGCGGACGCACGCGCTGACCCATGCCGGCGAGGGCGCCCTGACGGCGCTGACCGGGGGCTACCGCCTCGCGTTCTGGATCGCTTTCGCGCTCGTTGGCTGCTCGGCGGGCGTGGCCGCGCTCGCGCTGCCGCGACGAAAGGCGGCTCTCGGGATGCTCTCCGGCGACGGCCCGGGCGGCGAGCTCGCGGTGGACGGGGAGCCGGCCGGCTCGCGCGCAGCCTGAGCGCAGCGGCCGGGTCCGCCCCATCGGGGGGCTGGGCGCCGCCGTCCGTGTCAGCCGCCCAGCACTGAAGCAAAGCGGTGCAAATGCCGAAAAAGCACCATGCGCCTCACGCGGCCCGCCCGCCTGCTCGCCGCGCGGCTCAGCCTGACCAGGCAGGTTGCGCTGCTCAGCCTGCTGCCGATGATCGCGTTCGGCTTCATCCTCGCGCGCGTGCTGCAGGCGCAGATCGTCGAACGCACGCTCGCCGACGCGACGCGTTCGGCGCACATCATCGCCAACGTCGGGGTGCGTCCGCGCCTCACTCCGGCGAACCTCAGCCACGGCATCTCCAGCCAGGACGTCGCGCAGCTGGACGCCGTGCTGGGCGCGCCCTCGGTCGGTGGCGATCTCGCGCGCATCAAGGTCTGGAACGCAGCCGACACGGTCGTCTACTCCGAGGACCACAGCCTGATCGCGCGGCGTCTGCAGCCCAGCGACGATCTCGAGGACGCGCTGCGTGGGACGCCGAAGCCGGCAGCGCTGATCGATCCGAGCAAGGACAGCGAGACCGCCAGCGAGGTGGGGCTCGGCCAGCTGATCGAGGTCTATGTGCCGCTGCGCTTCCATTCGACGGAACGTCCTTCGGGTGCTTTCGAGATCTACCTGAAGTACCGTCCGATCGCGGCCGCGGTCGCACGCGACAAGCGCATGATCGCGGTGCTCGTCGCAATCGGGCTGGCGCTGCTGTGGGCGATCCTGTATCGGATCGTCGCCCGCGCCTCGCGGCGGCTGCGCCGCCAGGCGCACGACAACTACCGGCTCGCACGCTACGACCCGCTGACGGGCCTGCCCAACCGCAACCTGTTCATCGAGGAGCTGGAGCGCGCCGCCCGCGCGGCCGAGGCGGGGGGCTTCTCCGTGGCTGTACTGCTGATCGACCTCGAACGCTTCACCGAGATCAACGCGACGCTGGGCTCGGAGTCCGGCGATGAGGTGCTGCGCCAGGTCGCTGCGCGCCTCGACGATGCCGTGCAGGACGGGCTGATCGCACGCGTCGGTGGCGACGAGTACGCGGTGCTGTGTCGGCGCGTGAGCGGAACGGAGCAGGCTCTGGAGACCGCGCGCGCGCTGCAGTCGCGCCTGGAGGCGCCGCTCGAGCTGGCTGAGGTCGAGCTGGACGTCGAGGCGAGCATCGGTGTCGCCGTGCTGGCGCTGCGCGCGCAGCAGGCGGACTCGCTGCTGCGCCGCGCCGACCTGGCGCTCGCGCACGCGAGGGCGCGCGGCAGTCGCGTGGAGCTGTACTCACCGGAGTTCGAGCGGGGCGACGCGGGCGCGCTGCGGTTGCTGGGCCAGGTGCGACGCGCGCTCGCGAACGGCGAGTTCACGCTGCACTACCAGCCCAAGGTGGACCTGCGCGACCGGCGCATCACAGGAGTGGAGGCACTCGTGCGCTGGGATCACCCGGTGCTCGGCCTGCTGCCGCCGGGTCGCTTCATCCCACTGATCGAACAGACCGGGCTGATCGGCCCGCTGACGAACTTCGTGATCGAGGGGGCGCTCGAGCAGATCGTGGCGTGGCGGCGGCGCGGCATCGCAGTCGAGGTGTCGGTGAACCTGGCGGCGCGAAACCTCGTCGAACTCGACCTGCCCGACCGCGTCGCGGCGCTGCTGCGCGCGCACGACGTGCCGGCGAGCCAGCTGGTCGTGGAGGTGACGGAGAGCTCAGCGATGGCAGACCCGCAGCGCGGCGTGCGCGTGCTGAAGGCGCTGCGTGCGCTCGGCGTCGGCGTCTCGATCGACGACTTCGGCACAGGCAACGCCTCGATCGGCTACCTCGCCGACCTGCCCGCGAGCGAGATGAAGATCGACCACAGCTTCGTCACGAACCTGCTCGAGGACGCGCGCGCGCAGGCGATCGTGGGCTCGACGATCGACCTCGCGCGGAACCTCGGCCTCGAGCTGGTTGCCGAGGGAATCGAGACCGAGGCCGTGCGCGAGCACCTCGCTGCGCTCGGCTGCGCGAAGGGCCAGGGCTACCTGTTCTCGAAGCCGCTGCCCGCGGAGGAGATCACGCTCGCGCTCGCAGCCTCATTCGGGCTGGGCGGCGCGGAGCTGGCCAGTCGCAGCGAAACGGTGTTCGGCAGCGTCACCTCGGGCGCCGGCTCGACCACCTCGTAGGAGCGATCGTCGAGCACCACCACGCCGCCGTGGCGTAGCCACGACGCGGCCCGCTCCGGCCCCGACAGCACCGCGGCCTTCGCGTAGATCTCGGCGAGCACGGCGGTGGGAGCGAGCGCGGTCGCCTGCACGACGCCGGTGAAGGCGGGGCGTCCCGTGGCGGGGTCGAGCAGGTGGTGGGCCGGCCGGCCCTCGCCGTCGAGCCAGCTGCGGCGGCCGATGCCGCTGGTGGCGACACCGCTGCGCCGGCGCTCGAACGTGTGCAGAACGGCGCCGTCGAACGGGCTCTCGACTTTGATGCGCCGCGGGCGGGCGGCAGCGCCGCCGATCGCCAGGTCGCCGCCGCAATCGATCGCGAAGCCGGCGTAGGCCGCCAGGCGCTCGGCCAGCACGTCTGCGAACAGGCCTTTGGCGAGGCCGCCGGAGTCGAGCCGCAGCCCCGCCGGCCGCGTGACGGTGAGCGCCGGCAGGTCGATCGACAGCTGCTCCGATCCGCCGCGCGGCGCTGCACCGGCCGCCGCTGCGACGCCGCGCGCCGGCGCGAGATCAAGCGCCTCCGCAAGCGTCGGGCCATCGCCGAGGTCGCTGCGGTAGCCGGCCGCCTCGATCTGGTCCAGCAGCGTGCCGTCCACGAGGCCGCGTGTGATCGTGGCGGCGTAGCGGATCGCCTCCGCCAAGCGGGCCATCACAGGGCTGACGGGCACTGTTGCGCGCGTGTCGCGGTTCAGCCGCGAGAGCTCGCTGTCGGGCTCGAAGCGCGAGAACTCGTGGTGCCAGTCGAGCATCGTGCGGCACGCCGCGGCGGCGGCCTGATCGGCGGTGCCGAGCGGGCCGTCGCCGCTCACCAGCGCTGCGCAGCCCGAACCGAAGCAGTCGACCTGCTCGCTCGCCTCGGCCGCGCTCACGAGGTTCGCGTCGTCACTTCGGCGGGCGCGCTGCTTTCCGTGCTGCCGGAGCCCGACGAGGAGGATTCGCTCGAGCTCGATTCACTCGAAGTGGACGACCCGCTCGACGAGGAGGAGCCGGTCGAGCTTTCGCTGCCGCTGCTCGTGGCTTCGCTGCCCGTGCTGCTCGCTTCGGCGCCGGCCGCCTGCGTTTCTTCTTGTTCGGCTCGCCGTTTCGCTTCCGCTTCGCGTTTGGCTGCGGCTCGCTCGGATGCGCGTTTGGCGGCGGCGCGTTTGGCGGCCGCGGCCTTCGCGGCGGCGGTGCGTGCAGCGGTGGAGGAGCCGGAGGTGCTCGCGCTCAGGTGCGTGGAGGCACGCCGTTTGGCGGAATCGAGCGCCGGGTCGTGTCCGGATGCCAGCTGCACGTAGATGCCGAGGAAGGCGGCGATGAACAGGGCGGTGGCGAGGCCCGCGATGCGCTTGCGCATGCGGCGCGTCCGCGCCTGCATCGCATCACGCTTGCTGCGCGCGAGCACGCGCGGGTCGATTCCTGACGAGGGGGAACGCTTGGCGTTGCGGTCGGGCCGGGCGTGATCGGGGGTCATCGGGGCTCCTGGGGGAGGGAGGGGCTGTGAGGATCAATCTCCTCCACGCTGCTCCGAACAGCCTGGTGCGATGCTGAGAGCAAGCTGGGAATCATGCGCCCACCTGCGGCCCTGCCGTGCGACTGGCGCCGGCACCGAGCCACCGGATCGCCAGCAGCACGAGCGCGGGCACGACCGCGATCGCCGTCATCGCCAGGAACCAGCTCTCGCCGGCATCGGTGCCCTCGCCGAGCGAGTGGACGATGCCGAGCGCCCAGGCGAGCGCGGTGAAACGGTGCAGGCTGCGCCAGCGGCTCACGCCGATCTTGCCGCGCGCGTAGTAGGAGACGCCGAGCAGCAGCAGCAGCCAGAAGGCGACGATGCCCGTGCTCGTCCAGAAGGTCTTGTAGGAGCTGACCAGCGGGATCGACACGTCGGCAAGCGACGGGTGCAGGTAGCTGTCGCCGAGCAGCGTCAGTCCATGAACGGCCAGCGCCGCCAGCGTCGCCAGCGACAGGGCCTCGTGCACGACGCGCAGGTCCGGACCGCTGCGGCGCGCGATCTTCCCGCCCATCAGCAGGCCGATGCAGACGCTGAAGCTCGACAGCAGCAGCGCGGCAACACCGGCCGCACGGCTGGTGATCCAGAACAGGTGGGGGCCGACGGCTGTCGCCATCGCACCAGACTGAACAAGGCTCATCGCCGTCTCACTTTCGAAGGTCGCGCTGAATCGGCTCTAATCCGTGGCTAAGCCCCGGATGAGACGCTTCTCGTGCTGTCGCGGTGGGAGCTGCGCGCGCTGCCCCCGCGCCTGACGGCCGGCACGGCGCGCCAGATGCGGCTGTGCCGCCGAGGCAGCCGCTCGGCATGGGACGCATGGACGTGGGGCGTGAGCTTGCCCGGGCGCGACATCATCCATGCCAGCCCCGCGATCAGGGCGACGTCGGCGGTCAGGATCAAGACGATTACGGCGGTCAGCGTCATCGGGGGCCTTCCTGGAGATCGGTTGGGGGTCCTACGCATATTTCCCCGGTCGGCTCAGACCTGTCTGGCGCGACGCTGGGAGCTTCCTGAGAGCGGCGTTTCGGCCGCGGGCAGGCGCACGACGAACGCTGCGCCCCCGCCGGGCACGTCCTGCACGGCGATCTGTCCGTGATGCGCGCTGACGACGCCCTGCACGATCGCGAGCCCGAGCCCGGCTCCCGCCTTGCCGCGCCCGCGCCCCGCCTCGCTCCGCCAGAAGCGCTCGAACAGCCGCTCACGCACGTCAGCGGGTATCCCGGCGCCGTGGTCGCGCACCGTCAGCTCGACCGTGTCCGTGTCCGGCTCTACGAGCACCTCGATCGGGGTGCCGGGAGGCGTGTGCACGAGCGCGTTGCGCATCAGGTTCGCGAAAACCTGGCGCAGCTGCAGGGTGTCGCCGGAGATGACCGCGTGCTCGGGGGAGGCGAGGGAGATCTCGCGCTCGGGCGCGGTCGCGAGCGCGTCCTGGACCGCATCTCTGGCGAGCGCCGCCAGGTCGACAGGCCGGCGCTCGCGCTCCGGCTGCTCGTCCAGCCGTGCCAGCATCAGCAGGTCCTCGACGAGCACGCCCATGCGCTTGGCCTCCTGCTCGATGCGCCGCATCGCGGTCTCGGTGTCGGCCGGGCTGCTCGCGGCTCCCATCCGGAACAGCTCGGCATAGCCGCGGATCGAGGCCAGCGGCGTGCGCAGCTCGTGCGAGGCGTCGGCGAGAAACTGGCGCAGCCGCTCTTCGCTGGCGGTGCGCGCCCGGAAGGCCTGCTCGAGGCGGTCGAGCATCGCGTTCAGCGCCAGCCCGAGCCTGCCGACCTCGGTGTTCGGCGTCGCGGGGCTGACACGATGCGACATCGTGCCGGCCGCGATCTGATCGGCGTCGCGCTCGATACGGTCGAGCGGGCGCAGGCCCAGTTTCACGACGAAGTAGGCGCTCATCCCGAGCGCGCCGAGCACCGCCGCGATCACGATCAGCTCGACGATCAGCAGGCGGTGCAGCGTCTGTTCCACGTCGGTCAGCGGAGCGGCCACGATCGTGATGCCCGAGTCCTCCGGGTCGCGGCTCGCGAGGACGCGGTAATGCGGCCCGGAGCTGCCGCGCGGACCGACTGTGAACAGCTTGTTGATCGGCACCGTTGCCGGTAGCGCCGGTTCGGCCGGGGCGGTCAGGCCATAGCTGAAGCGAGCGCTGCCGAGCACCTTGCCGGACATGTCGCGGCGCTGGCCGAAGGTGCCGGGCGGCAGGTTCAGGTTCGGCGGCCCCAGACGGCGATCGTGCCCGGCATCGGGGTTGGCCGGCCCGACGGTGGTGGCCGGGGCCTGGCTCGCGCCGGCGGGGATCAGCCCCTTGCTGTCGAGCAGCTGCGACATCGGGTCGCGTCCCGCCCGCACCTGCTGGTCCAGGCGGTTGAGCAGGAACGAGTGCTGCTCGGCATACGTCACCGCCGCCAGCGCGACCATGCCGCACGCCGCGAGCACGAGGACGCTCGTGAGCACCCGAGCGCGCAGCGAGGTCATCAGGGCTGCGGCGCCTGCAACCCGTAGCCCACGCCGCGCACGGTCCTGATCAGCGGCGGCCCCAGCGGGTCGAGCTTCTTGCGCAGATAGCTGATGTAGGTCTCCAGCACGCGGCCGTCGCCTCCGAAGTCGTAGTCCCACACGTGATCGAGAAGCTGCGCGCGCGTCATCACGCGGCGCGGGTTGAGCATCAGATACCGCAGCAGCCGGTACTCGGTCGCCGTCAGCTCGACGAGCGTTCCCGCCCGGCGCACCTCGCGCGACTCCTCGTCGAGCTCGAGATCGGCGAACACGAGCCGTCCCGAGTCGGCCGCCGCCTGGCCCGTGCGGCGCAGGATCGTACGGATCCGAGCGACAAGCTCCTCGAGGCTGAAGGGCTTGGTCATGTAGTCATCGCCGCCCCCTGTCAGCCCGCGCACCTTGTCCTCGGTCGAATCGCGCGCTGTGAGGAAGATGATCGGCACGCCCGCGCGCTGCGCGCCGAGCCTGCTCGCGACCTCGAAGCCCTCGATGTCCGGCAGCATCACGTCGAGCACCATCAGGTGCGGCTTGAAGCGCCCGACGGCGGCGATCGCCTCGCGTCCGGTCAGTGCCGTCTCGACCGTGAACCCCTGGAAGCGCAGCGCCATCGCGACGACCTCCACGAGGTTCGGTTCGTCGTCGACGACGAGCACGCGGCTTTCCTC
>DASWSH010000050.1:0-2775 GCA_036402735.1 Solirubrobacteraceae bacterium
CACGCTGCGCGCCTACCTGGGCGCCGGCTTCGAGCCGCGCGTCGCGCTGCAGGTGGCCGGCCGCACGATCGAGGGCGACCCCGACAGCGAGCTCACCACCGTCGTGCTCGCCGTGTATGACGGGCGCGCCGGCACGCTCACATACGCGTGCGCCGGCCACGAGCCGCCGATCGTGCTCGGACCGGCCGCGCACGACCCCGTCACGGTTTCCTCGGCGCCGCCGATCGGCGGCTTCATGGCCACCGGCCACCGCCAGACCACCGTGCCGCTCCCGCCGGGCGCGGCCGCCTGCTTCTTCACCGACGGACTGGTCGAGGCGCGCCTTGGCGAGCAGATGATGGGTCGCGAGCGGCTCACCGAGCTGGTGACCGAACTCGCGCCCGACGAGGGCGCGCAGCTCCTGCTCGAGCGCCTCGCGGCCGCGGCCGACCGCGCACCCGACGACATGGCCGCCTGTCTCGTGCGCGCGAGCGACACTGCGGTGGAGTCGCGCCTGGTGCGCGTCGAGGAGCTCGAGAGCGACGCCGACGAGCTGAAGGAAGGCGAGCGCGTGCTGCAGTTCCTGATCGCCTGCGGCATCCCCGCGGCGAGCGCGCAGGAGACGCTCGAGGCGGCGCAGGCGAAAGGCTCCGACTTCGGTGGCGTGCTCCTGCGCGTGCACGCGTCGGGCAAGGGCGGTCGCGTCGAGATCCTGCCGACGCAGGTGGCCGCGCTGCCCGTGCCCTCGCTGGCCGCGGATGCGCGGCGGCGGGCGGCGCTGCAGATCCCGGCTTAGCGCTTCGCGCGGCGCTTGAAGGGTTTTCCGTGTCATAGCACGGAAAAGTCTTCAACCGAGACGTCGCTCACCCGTCAGGGCTGCTGTTCTTCGTCCGCGGCGTCGAGCTCATACAAGTAACCCCGCCGCCGGCGCACCCGCGGCCCGCCGCCTGCCGAAGACAGCCGCGCCCGCCAGTCCCGCTCTACCTCGAGCAGCGGCCGGTCGAACGCGCGCTCGAGCGCGACAGTCGCCGAGCCGCCCAGCCGCCCGCGCGCCAGGGCGGCAACCGCGCGCGGGCCCGCCTCCTCCTCCAGCATGTCGAGCACCGTCCCGCCCAGCAAGGGCGCGTCGCGCGCCGACGGCGGGAAGGCCGGCTTGTCACCCTCGTACAGGCGCCGCGCCACCGCGGCGCGCAGGAATGGCGTCTGGCCGGCGAGCTGGGTCGCCGCACCCTCGCACAGCCACGCCCAGCGCAAGTATCTCCGGAAGCTGCCGGGGTTGAACGGCGGCGGCAGCGCCGCGTTGTTCGCCCCGATGACCAGGTGCGCGTACTCGTGCAGCGGGGACAGCATCAAAGCGTCGCGCGAGCCCTCCACCGGCGACGCGCGCTCCTCGAGGGCGCTCGGGGACAGCACGTGCAGCGCGCGCGAGGAGAACCAGCCCGCCATGTAGCGCCGCGACGCCGGCGCCGCCGCCATCCGCGCGAGCGGCAGCCACGGCTGCGCCAGAGACAGCCCGCCTGGCCCCGGGTGAACGATCACCTCGATGTCGCCAGGCGTCTTCTCGAACAGCTCGCCGAGCTCCTCGCGGAACGCCTCGAGATCGTCGAGCAGGTCCGCTACGTGACCCGCGTCGGCCGCCTCGTGGCGGGCGGAGAACGACGGCGACTGTGACTCGGTCCAGGGCACTCATGCCCAGTCTGTCAACCGGATCGGAGCTAGCGGTGCCCCTGGATCTCCACGACCTGCTGGAAGGTCGGCCTGTTGATCCAGTCGATCAGCGGCATCGTGATCGCGCCGAGCGGCCGCTGTCGAACGGCGTCGAAGCACTTCTGGTCGCCGTCGCGGCCGGCCGACTTGCAGACCGAGTCGCCCCCATAGACCTGCGCCGGCGAATCCTGGGAGAGCGCCGTCTTCAGCGAGGAGCGCAGCGCGCTCCTGCAGCGCGCGAGCTTCCCGCCGCCGCAGTAGACGCGTGAGTACTTGCCGCGCACCTTCTGCCCGAGCAGCGTGCGCAGGTCCTTCGACGCGTACCCGTACCAGCCGTCCTGGTAGGCCGAGCCGAGGTGGTCGCCGTGGTTGTTGGGGGGGTTGTCGAGCGGCAGCATGTCCTGCACGCCGTCGTACAGCGGCTTGCCGAGCTTGCCGGCGAACTCGGCCTTCATCCATAACGGCCACCACGCGTCGAGGATGCGCACCGCATCGGAATGCTCGTACGTCCCGTTGTTGTCGCGGTCGCGTCGGTGCGAGCCCGCGCGCACCCAGGCGCGCAGCTTCGACACCGCGCTCCGCAGCGCCGGATCGGACGGCGTCCCGATCGCCTTCAGCGCGAGCGGCAGCGCCTTCGCCCCGCGCAGGTCGACGGTGCCCGCGTCCTCCATCGCGTTGATCAGGTCGACGAGCGTCATCTTGCGCTTCCCGCGTATGCCCTTCTGGACGCGGTCGGACAGCGGCATCACGCGGTAGACCGAGCTGAAGCCCCACTGCGCGTCCGAGGCGCGCGTGCCGGGCGCCTGCTTGTTGTTCCAGCTCGTGATGTAGTCCTGGTCGACCACCTGCGCGTGCTGCGACGCCGGCGTGTAGCGAGCCGTGAACGCCGTCGGGTTGAAGCCCTTCCACACGAACTGCTTGCGGGCGCGCACCGGGAAGTTCGGGTTCACTCCCGCCGGCCGCACCGGGTTGTTGCCCGAGTTGAAGTACGCGTCGTGCTTGTTGTCGACGTACAGCCAGTTGAACGTGTAGCCGATCTTGTACGCCGCGCGCTGGAAGGCCTTCGGCGTCTTCATCTTGTCCGGGTTG
>DASWSH010000051.1:0-26576 GCA_036402735.1 Solirubrobacteraceae bacterium
CCGCCGTACAGGACTCGCAGCTGCGCCCCAGCATGCTCGTCGCGGCCCGCGACGAGCGCGCGCACGAACGCGACCGCCTCCTGCGCCTGCTCGGCGCTCGCCACACGTCCCGTGCCGATCGCCCAGATCGGCTCATAGGCGATTACGACCTCTGCGAGGCGCACCGCGTCGACGTTCGCGAGATCCTCGTTGACCTGATGGCGCAGCTTGCGCTCCGTTTCCTCGCCGTCGCGCTCGTCCTCGGTCTCGCCCACGCACAGGATCGGCGTCAGCCCCGCCTCCAGCGCCGCCGGCACCTTCAGCGCGAGCGCGCGATCGGTCTCGCCGAACAGCTGGCGGCGCTCGGAGTGCCCGAGCACCACGCCACGCACGTCGAGCTCGCTCAGCATCGGCGGCGACACCTCACCGGTGTATGCGCCCTCGGGCTCCTGGTGCATGTTCTGTGCGTACACCTCCACGCGCGAGCCGCGCGCGCTGTCGACGATCGCGCGCAGGTCCGTGAAGGGCACGCACAGGGCCACGTCGACACCGTCGGCAGTCGCCACGCGCGGCAGCAGCGCCTGGATGAACTCCTCCGCCTGCCGTTCGGTCTTGTGCATCTTCCAGTTGCCCGCGACCAGCGGGACGCGGGCCGGTCCCCCGGTCGGCCTGGAGCCCGGTCCCGGTTCTCCATCCATCGCCATCAGGAGGTGACCTCCGAAGATGACTCGAGGGCTGCGATGCCCGGCAACGTCTTGCCCTCGACCAGCTCCAGCGTGGCGCCGCCACCGGTCGAGAGGTGATCGACGTGATCCTCCAGCCCGAACTGCGCCAGCGCCGCCGCCGAGTCGCCGCCGCCCACGACGGTCACGCCCGGCGCCGCCGCGACCGCCTCCGCGACACGACGCGTGCCGGCCGCGAACGGCTCCAGCTCGAAGGCGCCCATCGGGCCGTTCCAGAACACCGATCCCGCCTCGCCGATGATCGCGGCGTAGCGCTCGGCCGTGCGCGGGCCGATGTCGAGGCCCATCCATTCGTCGGGCACCTCGACGCCGTCGAGCACGCGATGCTCGGCGTCGGCGGCGAACCGCTCTGCGATCACGAGATCCTCCGGCAGCTCGATGCCTGCCTTGCGCGGGTCTGTGGCCCGCGCCAGCGCGTGGCGCGCGTGCTCGACGTCCTGCTCGTCGCACAGCGAGGCGCCGACCGCGTGGCCCTGTGCGCGAAGGAACGGGAAACACATCGCGCCGCCAACGATCACCGTGTCGGCGAGGAGGGCGAAGCGGTCGATCACGCCGATCTTGTCCGCAACCTTGGCGCCGCCGAGCACCGCCACGAGCGGTCGTGGCGGTGCTTGGAGGATCTCGGTGAGCGTGCGCACCTCGCCTTCGAGCAGCCGCCCGGCGGCGCTCGGCAGCAGATGAGCGACGCCCTCGGTGCTGGCGTGCCCGCGGTGCGCCGCGCCGAACGCGTCGTTGACGTACACGTCCGCAAGGTCCGCCAGCGCCGCCGCCAGGCGCGGATCGTTGTCGGTCTCGCCGGGCTCGAATCGCACGTTCTCGAGCACCAGGATCTCGCCCTCCTGGAGCTGTTCGGTCAGCGCCCGCACCTGCTCGCCGACCACCGCCGGCGCCAACGTCACGGGCGCGGCGCTCAGCTCACGCAGCCGCTCCACCACGGGCGCCAGCGAGAGGTCCTCCTCGCGCCGGCCCTCGGGGCGGCCGAGGTGCGAGACGAGCACGAGCCGTGCGCCCTTGCCCCGCAGCTCCTCGATCGTCGGCAGAGCCGCGCGGATGCGAGTGTCGTCCGCCACCGCCACGGTGCCGTCGACCCGCCGCAGCGGCACGTTGAAGTCGACGCGCACCAGCACGCGCCGGCCGCGCACGTCGAGATCGTCGAGGCTTCGCACCGGGCGGGGCTAGAGCACGCGCTGGACGAGGTCCACGACGCGGTTGGAGTAGCCCCACTCGTTGTCGTACCAGGCGATCACCTTCGCCATCGTCCCCTGCATCACGGCGGTCAGTTTCGAGTCGACGATCGAGGAGAAGGGCGACTGCACGATGTCGGTGGAGACGATCGGGTCCTCCGTGTAGGCGAGAAAGCCTTGCAGCGGCGCGCTCTCGGAGGCGGCCTTCAGCGCGCCGTTGATCTCCTCGACGCTCGTCTCACGAGTGCACTGCACGGTGAGGTCGACGACCGAGCCCGTCGGCACCGGCGCGCGCACCGCGAAGCCGTTCAGCTTGCCCTGCAGCTCCGGGATCACGAGCCCGATCGCCTTGGCCGCGCCGGTCGAGGCCGGGATCAGGTTGATCGCCGCGGCGCGCGCCCTGCGCAGGTCCTTGTGCGGCAGGTCCTGCAGACGCTGGTCTGCGGTGTACGCATGGATCGTCGTCATCAGCCCGTGCTCGATGCCGACGGTCTCGTGCAGCACCTTCGCGACCGGCGCGAGGCAGTTCGTCGTGCAGGAGGCGTTCGAGATCACATCGTGCTTCTCGCGGTCGTAGACCTCGTCGAAGTTGACCCCCAGCACCACGGTCGCGTCGGGGTCGCTGGCGGGCGCGGAGATCACGACCTTCTTCGCGCCCCCGGCGATGTGCTTGGCGGCGCTCTCACGGTCGGTGAACAGGCCGGTCGACTCGATCACCACGTCGACGCCCAACTCGCCCCACGGCAGCGCGGCGGGGTCGCGCTCCGCCAGCACCTTCAGCTCGCGTCCGTCGACCTCGATCGCGTCGTCGCCCTTCTGAGCGACGCTGCCCGGGTACGGGCCCAGGATCGAGTCGTACTTGAGCAGGTGCGCGAGCGTCCGCGCGTCGGTCAGATCATTGACAGCGACCCACTCGATCGGCTCGGAGCCATGCCCCTGAGCCATCGCGGCGCGGAAGACGTTCCGGCCGATGCGGCCGAACCCGTTGATCCCGACCCGTACCGGCATTCATTGCCTCCTGGACGAAAATGAACGATGCCGGGCACCGCCCGGCGTGGAGCAGGCTATCAGCGGGACACCGAGCCCCGCCGACCCTTCGATCAGGCCCCGCGCGGCGCCTTGTCGATGTCGCGGTGCGCGACCGTCACGTCCAGATCGGCATCGTCGCGGTAGCGCTGCGCGAGGCGCTCAGCGATGGCGACCGAGCGGTGCCTGCCGCCGGTGCAGCCGATCGCGATCATCAGGTGCTGCTTGCCCTCGGCGACGTACTGCGGCAGCAGGAAGTCGAGCAGCGGGTCGAGCCGTTCGTAGAGCTCCTCGAGCCGGCTGTCGCGGGCGATGTAGTCGACCACGCGCCGGTCCAGCCCGGTCAGCTCGCGCAGCTCGCGCTCGTAGTGGGGGTTGGGCAGGAAGCGCACGTCGAGCACGAGGTCCTCCTCGCGCGGCGGCCCGTGCTTGAAGCCGAACGACATGAACGTCACCGCGAGCCGCCCGACGGTCTGGCGCGGCAGGAACTCTTCGGCGATCTTGGCGCGCAACGTGGTCGCCGACATACCGGTCGTGTCGATCACGAGGTCGGCGCGCTCGCGCAGCGGTGCAAGCAGCTCGCGCTCGGCCGTGACACCCGCGGCGACGCTGCCGTCCGGCGCGAGCGGATGGCGCCGCCGCGTCTCCTTGTAGCGAGTGACGAGCGTCTGCTCGGCGGCCTCCAGGAACAGCACGCTGTGGTTGAGGCCGAGCGCGTCGAGATCGTCGACGACCGCGCGCAGACCCTCGAAGTAGACGCCACCGCGCACGTCGGAGACGACCGCTGCGCGCTCGACCTTCGTGCCCTTGTGGACGACCAGCTCGACCAGCGAGCGGATCATCTCCGGCGGCAGGTTGTCCACGCAGAAATAGCCCGCGTCCTCGAACACGTTCATCGCAGTCGACTTGCCCGCGCCGGAGAAGCCGGTGATCACGACGAGATCCTCCAGGCGTGAGTCGAGCACCGGGCTCACGGATCTCTCGCCGGCGGCGCGCAGGGGACGCAGGGGCCTTAGCACGGCCATCTAATCGTCATTGTGCCGCGCGCGACGGACGCGCGGTGAAGTTCCTGCAATGCGGGCGGCCATGCTACCCGGCTCGATGGAGGGCCCCGTGCATGTCGCGGGCGATCTTCGGCGGCAGGCCGGGGACCGACTGCAGCTCCTCCTTGGAGGCGGCGAGCACCGCATCCGGGGAGCCGAAATGGGCGAGCAGGGCGCGCTTGCGCGAGGGACCGATGCCGGGCAGGCCGTCGAGCACCGAGCTCGTCATCGCGCGGTCGCGGCGGCTGCGATGGTGGGTGATGGCGAAGCGGTGCGCCTCGTCGCGCACGCGTTGCAGCAGCTGCAGCTCCGGCGTCGAATGGTCGAGCACGAGCGGCGCCGGCAGTCCCGGCTGGAACACCTCCTCGATGCGCTTGGCGAGCGAGACGATCGCCACGCCGCGCTCGCGAAATCCCCGCAGCGGCCCGAGGCCGGCGGCGAGCTGGCCCTTGCCGCCGTCGATCACCACCAGGTTGGGCAGCGCCGCGAAGCTCGGATCGTAGGCGGGGTCGTGCGGGGAGATGTCAGCCTGGCGCTCCCACTGCGCGAAGCGCCGTTCGAGCACCTCCGCCATCGCGGCGAAGTCGTCCGGCGCGCCCTCGGTGGAGCGGATCTTGAAGCGGCGGTAGTCCGACTTCTTCGGCGCGCCGCCCTCGAACACGACCATCGAGGCGACGGTATGGGTGCCGCCGAGGTTGGAGATGTCGAAGCACTCGATGCGCACCGGCGGCGCGTCGAGACCGAGCGCGAGCTGCAGCCCCTCGAGCGCCTCCACTCGTCCCTGACGGCGACGCTCGCTGCGCAGCTTGTCCTGGTCGAGCGCCAGCCGCGCGTTGCGTTCGGCCAGCTCGAGGATGCGGCGCTTCTCGCCGCGCTCGGCGGCGCGCAGCTCGACCGGTCCCTCTCGACGGCTGGCCAGCGCCGCCGCCAGCGCCTCGCGCTCGCCCAGCTCGCGCTGCACGACGAGCAGCGCCGGGATCGAGATCTGCCCGCCGTAGTACTGCAGCATGAACTCCTCCGCAACCTCCGCCGGGTCGCGCTCGGTCTCGTTGGAGAGGTAGAACGACTGTCGGTCTGAGAGCACGCCGTCGCGCACCTGGAAGACCTGCGCGTTGGCCTCCTTGCCGTCGAGCGCGACCGCGACCGCGTCGAACGTGCCGATCGCATCTCCGGCGACGCGCCGGCGTTCGAGCAGCGAGCGCACGGCCTGGAGGCGGTTGCGCTCGAGCGTCGCCTGCTCGAACTCTTCGCGTGCCGCGGCATCGCGCATGCGCTGGTCGAGGTCGCGCTCGATCGCGGAGAAGCGCCCGGAGAGGAAATCGGTCACGCCGTCGATCGCCTCGCGGTACTGCTCGCGCGTGACATAGCCGACGCAGGGCGCGCCGCAGCGCTTGATGTAGTAGTCCAGGCAGGGGCTGCCGCTGCGCCGTCCCGGTTCGGGCCCCGTGCAGGAGCGGAACATAAAGACCTTCGCCAGCACCTCGAGCGTCGAGCGCACGCGCTTCGCGTTCGAGTAGGGCCCGAAGTAAGCCCGGCCAGGCCGGTGGCGCTCGCGCGTGAAGTACACGCGCGGGTATTCCTCGTCGAGCGAGATCGCGATGAAGGGGTAGGACTTGTCGTCGCGCAGGCGGATGTTGAAGCGCGGTCGGTACTGCTTGATGAAGCTCTGCTCGGCCAGCAGCGCCTCCGCCTCGCTGGCGACGACCACGCACTCGATGTGCTCGACCGCCGCGACCATCTCCGCATGGCCGGGACTGCTCGGCACCTGCGCCTTGGAGAAGTGCGAGGCGACGCGCTTGCGCACCGACTTCGCCTTGCCGACGTAGATCACGCGGCCGGCGCTGTCGCGGAACAGGTACACCCCGGGCTGATCCGGCAGCGCACGGCGCTGCTCGCGCAACGTCGTGTGCTCGTCTGCGGTGCTCACCTGGGCCATCGAACCGAGGATAGGAGGCGGCGCGCGGCTGGCGCTCCGCGCCGGGATTTCGAGGATTCGGCCGGCGCTCCGTGCCGGCCTCAGTAACTGCGCGAGTGCCTGTAGACCTCGAGGAAGGCGTACGCGCAGAGGCCGAGCAGCACGAACCAGGCGAGCTCGCCGAGACCCGTTTCCCACAGACGCGAGCGGCTCATGTAGCAGAACAGCGCGAGGCCGACGCCTCCGTAGAGCAGGCCGCGGTGGCGGTCGCCGAGCGCCATCAGCCGAAACTGGTTTTCGCGGTACATACGCATCCCCAGATAGGCGATGCCGAGCGCGAACACGCCCCACAGGAACGCTTCGAAGGCGCTTGCGGCGCGACCGCCGCCCGGGATGTAGTAGATCGCCGCGCCCAGGCCCAGCACGATCAGCACGTTGCGCGCGGTGCGGTAGCGCTCCACGGTGCGATTCTAAGGCGTCAGTCGAGCAGCGACTCCAGCTCCGCGTAGGCAGCGTCGATCGCGCGCTTGGCGGCGGTGTGGCGCGCCTCGGACTTGGCGGCCTCGTAGCGCGTCGCCCACAGGGCAGGATCGGTCAGCTCCTGCTCGAGCTGCGCGAGCTCCGCCTCCGCCTGCTCGACCGCGCGCTCGGCCTTCTGCTGTGCGCTCAGCCGGTTCTTCGACGGGCCCTGCGCACGAGGCTTCGCCTTCGGCTTCTCCGTCTCGGACACCTGCGCAGCCCCAGCGGCGGGCAGCGGCTGCAGTGCGTGCGCGGGTCGCGGCTGACCGCCCCCCTCGCGTTCCTCCCTGACGCGCGCGTACTCGGGCCAGCCGCCTTCATAGGAGTGCAGTGTCCCGTCCTCGATCGCGATCGTTCGCGTGCCGACCGCGTCGAGCAGCGCGCGATCATGCGAGACGAGCAGCACCGAGCCACCGAATCCGCGCAGCGCGTCCTCGAGCGCCTCGCGGCTCTCGATGTCGAGATGGTTGGTGGGCTCGTCGAGGATCAGCACGTTCGCGTCGGAGTTGACGAGCACCGCCAGCGAGAGCCGCCGCCGCTCGCCGCCGGACAGGCCGGTCAGCGGTTTCTCGACCTCCTCGCCGGAGAACAGGAAGCGGCCCAGCAGCGCGCGCGCCTTGTTCGGCGTCAGCCCCGTGGCGTGCTGCGCGGCGTCGAGCACGCTCTGCCCGACCGGACCGCCCGCGCCGAGCTCCTCGGCGTGCTGGGAGAGGAAGCCGACCTTCACGTTGTGGCCGGTGCTGAGCTTGCCCGCCCCGAGCGCACGGCGGCCGGCGAGCGTCTCGATCAGCGTCGTCTTGCCGGTGCCGTTCGGTCCCACCAGCGAGACGTGCTCGCCGCGCTCCAGCCACAGCTCGGCCGCGTCGAGCAGCACGAGCGCCGGGTCCCCCACCGTCACGCGCCCGCCGCTCAGCTCGAAGATCACCCGGCCCGAGCGCTGGGGCGCGGCGAAGGAGAACTCGAGCGAACGCCCGTCCCTCGGATCACGCTCTATGCGGTCGATCTTCGACAGCTTCTTGACCCGCGACTGCGCCTGTTTGGCCTTCGACGCCTTGTAGCGGAAGCGCTCGATGAAGCGCTCCATGCGCTCGATCTCCGCCTGCTGCTTCTCGATCGACTTGCCCAGCGCGATCTCGCGCGCGGCCTGCTCCTTGCGCCAGTTGTGCCAACTGCCGGCGAAGAAGCGCGAACGGCCGGCCTCGAGCTCGAGCACCGCAGTGCCGACGGCCTCGAGAAACCAGCGGTCGTGGGCGACGAGCACGACCGCCGCATCGAGTCCCGTGAGCGTCTGCTCGAGCCACTCCAGCGACTCGATGTCGAGATGGTTGGTGGGCTCGTCCAGCAGCAGCACCTCGGCGTTGGTGGCAAGCGCGCGTGCGAGCGACGCGCGCGTGAGCTGCCCACCGGAGAAGGTGTCGAGCGGCCGGTCGAGATCGGCGTCCGCGAAGCCGAGCCCGTGGGCCATGCTGCTGGCGCGGCCGCGCCACAGGTACCCGCCTCGCGCCTCCAAGCGGGCCTGTGCTGCGGCGTAGCGGGAGAGGGTCGCCTCGTCGGACTCGCCCGCGCCCATGCGCGACTCCAGCTCAGCGAGCTGCGCCTCGATCGCGAGCTCCTCGGCACAGCCCGAGAGCAGGTACTCCCGCAGCGGCAGCGCCCGCTCGCGCGGCGGGCGCTGGTCGTGCAGCGCGATGCGCACGCCCTTGGCGACGCTCAGCTCGCCGCGATCGATCGAGGTCTCGCCCGCGAGCATCCGCAGCAGCGTCGTCTTGCCCGCGCCGTTGCGCCCCGCGATCGTCATCCGTTCGCGCCGCTCCAGCTTGAACGAGACGCCGCGGAGCAGCGGCTCGCCGGCCATGTCCTTGTGCAGGTCCGATGCGATCAACAGCGCCATCGGCTGCGATGGTAGGCGGCCCGTCTTATAGGATCGGATTCGATGCGAACGAGACTGCTCGGCGTGCTGACCTACGCGGTCGTGCTGATGCTGCTGGTGGCCCCGGCGGCCGAGGCCTACAACGACGGCCGCGGCTTCTACGGCGCCACCAACGACAAGGCGATCACGAACATCTTCTTCGGCGTGATCGCCTTCTTCCCGGTGTTCGTGTTCGTGATGAGCATGCTGCAGAAACGGCTGGACAGGCGCAAAGAAGCCCGTCTCGCCGCGCATCGCGCGCAGCAGGGCGGCGACGCCCGCTGGCGCGGCGGCTGGTAGCGGCGCCGTCACGACGATGGCGGCGCCCGGACCGAGCGGAGCAGACGCCGTTCGCTACGAGCGGCGCGGCGCCGCCGCGCTGATCACGATCGACCGGCCGCACCGCCGCAACGCGGTCGACGGCGCGACTGCCGCGGCGCTGCACGAGTTGTTCCTGCGCTTCGAGGCCGATCAGCAGGCGCGTGTGCTGATCGTGACCGGCGCGGGGGACATCGCCTTCTGCGCCGGCGCCGACCTGAAGGACACGGGGTCGATGGCGGGGAGACTGATGAGCGATGAGGGGCCGATGGGTTTCACGCGACTGAGCGCTTCCAAGCCCACGATCGCCGCGATCTCCGGCTTCGCGCTCGCCGGCGGGCTGGAGATAGCGCTGTGGTGCGACCTGCGCATCGCCACCTCAGACTCACGGCTCGGCTATCCCGAGCGCCGCTGGGGCGTGCCCCTGATCGACGGCGGCACGCAGCGCCTGCCGCGGATCGTCGGGCTCGGCCGCGCGCTCGACCTGATCCTGACGGGGCGCATCGTGGACGCCGAAGAGGCGCTGACGATGGGGATGCTGACGGAGGTCGTGCCGGCGGGCGCGCACCTGGACCGCGCGCTGGAGCTGGCGGAGGGCCTGGCGCGCTTCCCGCAGCGAACGATGCTCGCGGATCGCCGCGCCGCGATCGAGGGCTTCGGGCTGCCGCTCGCCGACGCGCTCGCGCTGGAGGCCGCGGCAGGCCCCGAGGTGTTCGGCGACGGCGCCGCCGGCGCCGCCCGCTTCGCCGCCGGCGAGGGCCGCGGAGGAGCGGGCGCAGGCGCCTAGCGCACGGTAGGCTCTGGCGGCGATGGCCTACTTCGTTACGGGAGCGACCGGCTTCATCGGGCGACGGCTGGTCGAGGGGCTGCTGGCGAAACGGCAGGGTGAGGTCTACGTGCTGGTGCGCGAGAGCTCGCGCGGGCGCCTGGAGGACCTGGTCGAGCGTTGGGAGATGGTGGCCGGCGCGGCCGCCACCGGTCGCGTCGTGCCCGTCACCGGCGACCTGCGGCGGCCGATGCTCGGCGTCGACGCCGAGCACGTGGCGGAGCTGCGCGGCAAGGTCGATCACTTCTTCCATCTCGCGGCCGTCTACGACATGACGGCGCCGGCCGAGCGCAACACCGCCGTCAACGTCGGCGGCACCACGCACGCCGTGGAACTGGCGCGCGCGCTCGACGCGAAGACGCTGCACCACGTCTCCTCGATCGCCGTCGCCGGCAACTACCACGGCGTGTTCGACGAGACTATGTTCGACGAGGGCCAGCGGCTGCCATCGCCGTACCACCGCACGAAGTTCGAGTCCGAGCGGATCGTGCGCGAGCAGCCATATATGCCCTGGCGCGTATACAGGCCCGGCGTCGTCGTGGGCGACTCGCAGACGGGCGAGATGGACAAGATCGACGGGCCCTACTACTTCTTCAAGGCGATCCAGCGCCTGCGCAGGATCCTGCCGGAATGGGTCCCGCTGGTGGGACTCGACCTGGGGCTGACCAACGTCGTACCGGTCGACTGGGTGGCGGGCGCGCTCGAGCACATCGCGCATCAGCCCGACCTCGACGGCCACTCCTTCCACCTCACCGATCCCCGCCCGCAGCGCGTCGACGAGTTGATCAACCAGCTCGCCGAAGCGGCGCACGCACCGCGCTTCGCGGTGTCGCTCGACAAACGACTGCTCGACCCGCTGCCGAAATGGCCGCTCGCGCTGGCCGGCGCGCTGCCGCCTTTCAAGCAGGTGCAGAACCTCGCGCTGAGAGAGCTGGGGATCCCCCGCCAGGTGCTCGGGCACGTCGAGCTGGTGCCGCGCTTCGACAGCCATCAGGCGCAGCAGGCTCTGACCGGAACGCCACTGGAGTCGCCGCCGCCGCTGCAGGACTACGTGGAGAAGCTGTGGGACTACTGGGAGCGCGAGATGGAGCCCAATCACGGACGCGGGCGCACGCTCAAGGAGGCGCTGGGCGGCCGTCACGTGATGATCACGGGCGCCTCGTCCGGGATCGGGCGCTCGGCCGCGCTGAAGGTCGCGGCCGCGGGCGGCGTGCCGCTGCTGGTGGCGCGGAACGTCGAGAAGCTCGAGGAGACGCGGGCTGAGATCGTCGCCGGCGGCGGCACCGCGTACGTGTACGCCGCCGACATCTCCGACATGGAGTCGATCGAAGGGCTGCTCGAGCGCGTGCTCGCCGACCATCGCAACGTCGACATGCTCGTCAACAACGCCGGGCGCTCGATCCGGCGGTCGATCGCGCTGAGCTACGACCGCTTCCACGACTTCGAACGCACGATCCAGCTCAACTACTTCGGCGCGATCAAGCTGATCATCGGGCTGCTGCCGCACATGCGCGAGCGCGGCTCCGGGCACATCGTCAACGTCTCCTCGATCGGCGTGCAGACGAACCCGCCGCGCTTCTCCGCCTACGTCGCCTCGAAGGCCGCGCTCGACGCCTTCACCCGCGTGGTCGCCTCCGAGGTGGTCGGCGACGGCGTCAGCTTCACGACGATCCACATGCCGCTCGTGCGCACGCCGATGATCGCGCCCACGAAAATGTACGACGCGTTCCCCACGCTCAGCCCCGAGGAGGCCGCCGAGATGATCTGCGAGGCGCTGCGCGGGCGGCCGAAGGAGATGGGCACGAGGATCGGCAGGTTCGGCGAAGTCGCCTACACGCTCTCACCGCGGATGATGGACCGCATCCTGCACCTCGCCTACCGCGTGTTCCCCGACTCGGCGGCCGCGAAAGGCCAGAAGGACGTCGAGGAACATGTGTCCTTCGAGCAGATCGCGATGGCGACGCTGACCCGAGGCGTGCACTGGTAGCAGCGGACGTCCCCGCGATAGAGGTCAGGGCGCTGCGCAAGCGCTACGGCGACTACGAGGCCGTGCGCGGCATCGACATCACGGTACGGCGGGGAGAGGTGTTCGGCCTGCTGGGCCCGAACGGCGCGGGCAAGACCACAACCGTCGAGATCCTCGAGGGCTACCGCGCGCGCAGCGGCGGGGATGTGTCGGTGCTCGGCCACGACCCCGCCCGGCGCTCGATCGAGCTGCGCCGGCAGATCGGCATCGTGCTGCAGTCCGGCGGCATCTACAGCCAGATCACACCGCGCGAGGCGCTGCGGCACTGGGCGGGCTTCTACCCGGCGCCGCGCGACGTCGAGGAGGTGCTGGAGCTGGCGGGGCTGCGCGACAGCGCGGAGGTGCGCAGCAGGAGGCTGTCGGGCGGGCAGCTGCGCCGGCTCGACTTCGCGCTCGCGCTCGTCGGCGACCCCGAGCTGATCTTCCTCGACGAGCCCACCACCGGGTTCGACCCGGAGGCGCGGCGCGCGGCCTGGGAGACGATCCGCTCCCTGCGCGACCTCGGCAAGACGATCCTGCTCACGACCCACTACCTCGACGAGGCACAGGAGCTGGCCGACCGCGTGGCGATCGTCAAGGACGGTCGCGTGCTCGCGATCGGCGCCCCGCGAGAGCTGGGCGCGGGCGCTGCGAAGTACCGCATCGCCTACCGGGACGCCGCCGGCGAGCTGGTCGAACACGAAACGGAGGACCCGACGAGGCTGCTGGCCGAGCTGGCCTCGCGCGCGCTCGCCGAGGGCTGGCGCCTGCAGGAGCTGTCGGTCGCGCGGCCGACGCTCGAGGACGTCTACCTGGAGCTGACCGCGGATGGCTGAGAGCTCCCACGCCGGGGCGTCGCCCGCCGCGCCGGCACGCTCTGATGCTGCGCGCGCCGCACCGGGTGCGCTCGCGCTCACCTGGCGGCAGTACCGGCTGGAGCGGCGCATGTTCTGGCGCAACCCGAGCGCGGCGTTCTTCAACTTCCTGCTGCCGCTGCTGTTCCTCGCCGCGGGCGGCGCGATCCTGTCGGGCAGCCAACACGATCTCAACAAGCTCGTGCCGTCGATCGCCGGCATGAGCGTGATGTCGACGACGTTCACCGCGCTGGCCTACAACATCGTGTTCCTGCGCGAGCGCGGCGTGCTGAAGCGGATGCGCGGCACGCCGCTGCCGACGATCTCCTACATCGGAGGCCTCGCCGCGAGCGCCGTCACCAACACGGTGCTGCAGATCGGCATCGTGATCCTCGCCGGCCGCGCCTTCTTCGGGATCGGCTGGCCGCACGACTGGCTGTCGCTGCTGGTGTTCGTGCTGGTGGGCGTCGTCTCGCTGGCCGCGCTGGGCGTGGCCTTCGCGCACGTGATCCCGAACTTCGAGTCGACGGCGGCGTACGTCAACGCGGTGTTCCTGCCGGTCGTGTTCGTGTCCTTCTACGTGTTCGACTCAAGCAGCGCGCCCGGCTTCCTGCGCTCGATCGCCGAGGGGCTGCCGCTGAAGCCGCTGATCAGCGGGCTCTCGGGCGCACTCGTGACCGGCTCCGCGCTCGGCTCGAACCTGGACGAGCTCGCGGTCATCGCCCTGTGGGCGCTGTTCGGCCTCTGGTTCGCAGTGCGCGGCTTCTCATGGGAGAGTTCCCGTCGATGAAGGATCTCGCCGACGGCGTGAAAATGCTGCAGGGCTGGCCGCGCAACGCGATCAACGTGTACGTCGCGGGCGACGTGCTGATCGATGCGGCAACGCGTCAGGCGCAACGGCGGATCCTGCGCCAGGTGTCGGGGCTGCGGCTGAGCGCTCACGCGCTCACGCACGCCCACCCCGATCACCAGGGCTGCAGCCATTTCGTCTGCGAGCGCTTCGGGATTCCGCTGTGGTGCGGACGCGACGACGTGCACGCGATGGAGACACCCGGCGCGATCTCGGCCTCGCAGCAGCCCGGGCTGGTGAACCGTCTGCAGAGACGCTTCTGGGTCGGGCCGCCGCATCCCGTCTCGCGCGCGCTCGTCGAGGGCGAAGAGGTCGCCGGCTTCACCGTGCTCGAGGTGCCCGGCCATTCAGCGGGTCACGTCGCCTACTGGCGCGAGTCCGACCGCGTGCTGATCCTCGGCGACGTGCTCAACAACGTCAGCGTCCGCACCGGCGTGCCGGGTCTGCACGAGCCGCTTGCGGTCTTCACACCGGACCCGCCGCGCAACCGGGAGTCCGCGCGCAGGCTCGCCGCGCTGCGCCCGCGGCTGACGCTGTTCGGCCACGGCGCACCGCTGCGCGACCCGGGACGGCTGTCCGACTTCGCCGACCGTCTGCCCGCGCCGTAGGCGCCGTGAGCGAGACGATCTTCCGCCTCCACGAGGGGCGCTACGAGCCGACCGAGCAGGCGCGGGGCCCGTGGGATCACGCGGCGCTGCACGGCGGCGCGCCCGCAGCGCTGATCGCGTCCGCGTTCGACCGTCACGAGCCCGTTGTAGGCCTGCGCATCGCCCGGCTCGGTTTCGAGCTGCTGCGTCCGATCCCGTTCGCGCCGCTGCGAGTGCAGATACGAACGCTGCGCCCGGGTCGGCGCGTGCAGGAGCTTGCCGCCGAGCTGTTCGGCGCCGGCCACGACGGCGAGGAGCAGCTCGTATGCCGTGCGAGCGCGCTGCGCGTGGCGGAGGTGCCGGCGGGGCTGCCCGAGCTGCCGGCGGGCGCGCTCGCGGCAGAGACGATGCCCGGGCTCGAGCAGGCCGAGCCGGTTGTGTTCGCGCTCGACGACGACACCGAGACCGCGAGCTTCGCCGCGAGCGCGATGGAGATGCGCTGGCTGGACGACCCGTGGCAGGCCGGTCCGGCGCGGGTGTGGCAGCGCCTGCGCTATCCGCTCGTGGCGGGTGAGCAGCTCAGCCCGCTCGCGCGGCTGGCGGCCAGCGCCGACTTCGGCAACGGCATCAGCGCGACGCTGCCGTTCGACTCGTGGCTGTTCATCAACGCCGACCTCCACATCCACCTGCACCGCGCGCCGCGCGGCGAGTGGATCGGCATCGACGCCCGCACGCTCCTGCACGAGGGCGGCACGGCGCTCGCTGAGAGCGTGCTGCACGACCTCGAGGGGCCGATCGGCCGCGGCTTGCAGACGCTCGTCGTGGCGCCGCGCTGAGCGCGCGGCTCAGCGCAGCACGACGTCGCCGAGCGCGGCGTCGACGCCGGCGAGTGTCTGCTCGTCCAGCGTGATGCCCGAGGCGGAGGCATTCGCGCGCACCTGCTCGGCGCGGCTCGCGCCGACGATCGCCGAGGCGACGTTCTGCTGGCGCAGGACCCACGCGAGCGCGAGCTGTGGCAGCGTCAGCTCGGCTTGCGCGGCGACATGAGAGAGGCGTTCGACGGCCTGCAGCACCGGATCTGACATCAGCTGGCTGATGAAGCCGCCCATGCTCTCGCTGCTCGCACGGGAGTCCGCCGGCGGCGCCTGGCCCGGCTTGTACTTCCCCGTCAGCACCCCCTGCGCGAGCGGCGACCACACGATCTGGGAGATGCGCTCGCGTTCGCACAGCGGGATCAGCTCCGCCTCGGGCGTGCGCACCAGCATCGAGTACTGCGGCTGGCTCGAGGCCCAGCGCTCCACGTCCGGCAGCGCGAGCGAGCGTTCGACCTGCGGCACCGGCCATTCACTGAAGCCGATGTAGCGCGCCTTGCCCGACCGCACGACCTCAGTGAGGGCCGTCATCGTCTCCTCGAGTGGCGTGTTCGGGTCGAAGCGGTGACATTGGTACAGGTCGACGTAGTCGGTCTGCAGCCGCTGCAGCGACGCGTCGATCTGCTTGTGGATCTGCTCGGCGGAGAGACCGCTGTCGGTGTCGGACATCGGGAAGAACACCTTCGTCGCCAGCACGTAGGAGGCGCGCTCGCGCTTCGCGAGCACTTCGCCGAGCAGCGTCTCCGCTGCTCCGCGGCCATACACGTTGGCGGTGTCGTAGAAGTTGATGCCCTCCTCGAACGCCGCGTCCACGCAGGCCTCCGCCTGCTCCCGCGCGACGCCGCCGGAGTAGGTGAGCCACGATCCGAGGCTGATCTCCGATACCTCGAGATCGCTCCAGCCGAGTTTCCGATAGCGCATGCGAAAGCCACACTACCCTGAACGCATGGCCACGATCGACCCGCAGCTTCGCATCCGCTCCGCGCGGCTCGCCGTCGCGGACCTCGACCGCAGCAGCGGCTTCTACGAGCGCGTGCTCGGCCTGCCGCTGATCGAGCGCGACGACGGGCGGGCGCTGCTCGGCACCGACCGCGACGCGCCCGCGCTCGAGCTCGAGCAGCTGGACGGCGCGCGCCCCGCGCCCCCTCGCAGCACGGGCCTGTTCCACATCGCGTGGCTGCACCCTTCGCGCGCCGGTCTCGCCGAGACGGTGCGGCGCGTGGCCGCGGCGGGGTGGCCGTTCAGCGGCGCCTCCGACCACGCGGTCTCGGAGGCGCTCTATCTGAACGATCCGGACGGCCTCGGCATCGAGATCTACGTGGACCGTCCCCGCGAGCTCTGGACGCGTGGCGCCGATGGCGGCTACGTGATCGTCACCGAGCCGCTCGACGTCGAGGATCTGCTCGCGCAGTCGACCGGCAGCCCCGGCCCGCAGGCGGAGCCCGGCACGGCGATCGGACACGTGCACCTGAAGGTCTCCGACGTTCCGCGCGCGCTCGCCTTCTACGATGCGCTCGGCTTCGAACGCCAGGCGCTGCTGCCGTCGGCCGCCTTCATCTCAGCCGGCGGCTACCACCACCACATCGGGCTCAACTCATGGCAGAGCGCGGGCGGCGCGCCTGCGCCCGCCGACGCGCCGGGGCTGCGCGAGGTGGACTTCGAGCTGCCGGGCGGCGAGCAGGTGCGCGAGCTCGCCGAGCGCGCCGGCGGGACTGCCGACGGCGCTGCGATCGAGCTGCTCGACCCGGACGGCGAGCGGCTGGTGTTCAGGACAGCCGCCGCTCAAGCCGCGTAGAAGACGATCCCGACCACCACGTACAGCGACAGCAGCTGCAGTCCCTCGTACCACGTCGACTCGCCGCTGGAGACGACAGCGCTCGTCGCGAGGCCGGCCGCCAGCAGCGCGGCCAGCTCGTAGCCGTTGAACACCATCCCCATCGCCGCGGGGCCGACGACGAACGAGAGCAGCACGAGCACGGGCGTGACGAACATGCCGATCTGTGCGCTCGAGCCGATCGCGATGTTGACCGACAGCTCGATCTTGTTCTTGGCTGCGGCGACGACCGCGACGTAGTGCTCGGCGGCGTTGCCGACGATCGCCACGACGAACGCGCCCACGAAGAACTGCGTGAGGCCGATGTCATGCGAGGCCTGCTCGATCGAGCCGACCAGCAGGTCGCTCATGCCGGCGACCAATGCGCCGGCGAGGGCGAGCGTGGTGACCGAGCGCCGCGTCGTCCAAGCTTCCGCGACGTCGTGCTGCTCGGCCTGCGGGTTGAAGATGTCGCGATGCGTGCGCAGCGAGAAGAACAGGCCGGCCGCGTAGGTGACGATCAGAACCACCGATACGGCGATCGAGACGCCTTCGATGTCGCCTGACACGCCGAGGCGCACATCGGTCGGCGTGGGCAGGCCGACGTCGCGCGCGATCTGTATCACCGAGGGCAGGCTCAGCGCGAGCACGGTCACCAGCAGCATGCCCGCCTGTGCGCGCGCGGCGGTCGGATGGAAACGCTGGCGCTCGCGGCGCCAGCCGCCCGTGAGCATCGACGCGCCCATCACGAGCAGAGCGTTGCCGACGACCGAACCGACCAGCGATGCCTTGACGACCTCCTGCAGCCCGTCGGCGAGCGCGAACACGGCGATGATCAGCTCGGGCGCGTTCCCGAAGGTGACGTTGACGAAGCCCCCCACGCCCGGGCCCGACCGCGTCGCGAGCTGCTCGGTCGCCTCTCCCATCATCGCCGCGGCCGGCACGACCGCGAGCGAGGACGTGGCGAAGATGAGCGCGGAGGACGCGTCGATCAGCTCGAGCACGAGCGCGACGGGCGCGAGCAGGTAGAGCCAGTAGACCGGACGCATCCGCACAGGCTATGGGGGCGCCGCGACGGTGGGTGCTCAGGCCGAGGCGGCGCTGAGGCGCTCGAGCTCCGAAGGCTGCAGCTCGACCGCGACCGACTGCAGAACCTCGTCGAGCTGGGGCACCGAGGTGGCACTCGCGATCGGCGCCACGACCGTCGGCTGCCGGCGCAGCCAGGCGAGCGCGACGGCCGCGACGCTCACTTCGTGGGATGCCGCGACCTCGTCGAGGGCCTGCAGCACGCGGAAGCCGCGCTCGTTGAAGTAGCTCTCGCGAACGCCGGCCGCGCGCGGGCTGTCGATGTCCGGACCGTCGGGCCGGTACTTGCCGGTCAAAAAGCCGCGCGCGAGCCCGTAATACGGCAGGCATGCGACGTGCTCGCGCTCACACAGCTGCTGCAGCTCACCCTCGTACTCGTCGCGCTCGATCAGGTTGTAATGCGGCTGCAGCGCGACATAGGAGGCATTGCCCGGCTCTCGCCCCAGCGCGATCGCCTCGGCGAGGCGCTGCGCGGAGTAGTTGGAGGCCGCGGCATAGCGGATCAGGCCCTCGTCGATCAGCCGCTGGAACGCACCGAGTGTTTCCGCGAGCGGTGTGTCGGGGTCGTCTTCGTGCGCGTAGAACAGGTCGATCTCCTCGATGCCCAGGCGCTCCAGCGAGCCGCGCGCGCCCTGCTCGACCGTGTGCGCGGAGAGCCCCTTGAGCTCCTCGGCCATGCCCACCTTGGTCGCGATCACGAGGCGGTCGCGGTTGCCGCGCGCGGCGATCCAGCGCCCGATCGTACGCTCCGACGCGCCGAGCCCCTCCGGCCCGCGCCGTCCGTAGATGTCGGCGGTGTCGATGAAGTTGCCCCCCGCCTCGACGTACGCATCGAGGACCGCGAACGCCCCGGCATCGTCCATCCTCCAACCGAATACGTTGCCGCCGAGGCACAGCGGGAAGACGTCGAGGTCGGTTTGGCCGAGCGGGGCGATGCGCCAGAGGATAGCCGGGGCGCGCCGCAGCTCTGATCCGCCGGCGAAGGCGCCCGAGCGCGGTCCCCGCGAGCGCTTTGCGCAGGTTTGGATACAGAAAACCCCTGCAAAAACGCAGCAATTGCTTGACTTCCGGCGGCCGAGGACCGATGCTTTGTGCATGGTGTTCAAGGTGACAAAGCATGGAAGCGGGTCGCCTCCGCCGAACGCCCTGGAGCTGCTTGGAGAGCTGATTGCAGGCAGGCGCGAGGACGCCTACTTCAAGCGCTCGGGCTCCTACATCACGGCGCGTCTCGACCGCGAAGACCCGATCGCGATGACCCGGGACGAACGTGCCGAAATCGGCCGCCGCGCGATCCTCGACATCATCGGCGACGTCTGCGAGCGCACGCCGGGCATGAAAGTCGACTGGTACGCGGTCCGGCCCGCGGGCTAGCCGCGCTCAGAACGGCAGCCCGAGCACGTCGACGCGGCCAGCCGGCCAGCCGGCGTCTTCGCGCAACCCGCGCCACATCGCTTCGACCGGCATCTCGACCCGACCGCTGGGCTGCTCGGCGAACACCGCGTCCTCGATCGGCCTGAAGCCGTAGCGCTCGTAGCGCCGCACGAGCTCGGGCGCGCAGAACAGCATCGCCCGCTGCGGCCCGATCGCCGCGGCGATCTCCAGCATGCGCTCGATCAACCGCCCGCCCACGCCCCGGCCGCGCAGTGCGGCAGTCACGATCAGCCCGCCGAGGCCGACGACGGGAAAGCGCGCGGCGTCGCCGACCTCGACCTCGACGACCAGTGCTCCGATCACACCGACGGGCTGCCCGTCACCGTCGAGCGCGGCGACGTAGCGCTGCTTGCTGCTCCAACTGAGCGTTTCTGCCGCACCGCCGCCCCACGGCGCGGGCTCGTCGCCTTCGATCGCAGCCTCCTGCTGGGCGCTGAAGCTGTCGAGCTCGACGAGCCGCATCGGCAGGACCATAGCCCCGAAGGCCGATGTGCCGATGCCGCCCAGGTCGGTAGGACCGGGATGCAGACGGATGCGCTATCGCCGCCGCCCGGAGGCGAAGCTCTGGATCGGCGGCGCGACGGCGCGCATGCTCGAGCCGACCTCGGCACCCTCCTGCTCGTGTTCCTCGCCGGGCTGCTGCTCGCCGGGCGCAAGCGCGACGCTGCCGTCCGAGCGGCGCAGGCGACGGACGGTGTCCGGCTCCGCGCCGTCGTGCAGGCCGCCGTCGATGAAGCGTTCCAGCGGCTCCAGCTCGCGCACGAGCACGTTGATCACGGGATGGATCTCCTCGCCGCCCGCCTCGCGCCAGACGCCGTCGCGGCCGCGGCGCGGCGCATGCGGCGCGGCGGGAACGCCGATGCCGCGCACGCTGGCGCTCGCACCCTCCTGATGGCGCTCCAGGCGTCCGCGCGCGAGCAGCAGCGGCTCCGCGCGTGCGAGGTGACGGCGGCGCTCGTAGACGGCGCGCGGGACGATCAGGTTGATCGTGCCGAACTCGTCCTCGAACAGCAGGAACATCGTGCCGTTGGCCGTGCCCGGTTTCTGGCGTGCGATCACGAGCCCCGCGACCGCCACCTCGCCGCCGCTCGGCAGCCGCGCGAGCTGCGCGCTCGTAGCAAGCCTGGGCACGGTCAGCCGCCCGCGCAGCGCGGCGATCGCGTGATCGTCGATCGTCACGCCGCTGGTCGAGTAGTCGGCGATCAGCCGCTGCCAGCGGCCGAGCCGCCGCAGCGGCGGCGCGTCGGGCAGCTCGATCGGCAGCGCCAGCTGGCTGGCCTCGCCGAGCGCCAGCGCCGGGCTGGCCATGCCGAGCTGCCACAGCGCCGTGCGGCGGCTCGCTCCGTCCGTCACGCCCAGCAGCGCATCGCATGCGCCCGACCAAGCCAGCTGTTCGAGTGTCACCGAGCGGCAGCCCGAGCGGGAGGCGATCTCGCCGATGCTGCGATACGGGCCACCGCGCTCGCGCTCGGCGACGAGCGCTTCCATCTCCGCGGTGGTGGCGTCCTTCACGTAGCCGAGCCCCAGGCGCACCGCGCCGTCCTGCACGCGGCACTGCACCTGCGACGCGTTCACGTCCAGGCCCAGCACCGGGACGCGTTCGCCACCGGGGCGTTTCTGCGCCTCGTGGATCAGGCTGTCCGGCGCGTAGAAGCCCATCGGCTGCTCGTTGAGCAGCGCGCACAGGAACTCTGCGCCGTAGTGCACGCGCAGCCACGTCGACTGATAGGCCAGCAGCCCGAAGGCCGCGCTGTGCGCCTTGGGAAAGCCGAAGCCCGCGAAGCCCACGACCATCCCCCACACCCGCTCCGCCGTCTCCTCCTCAGCGCCGGAGTGGCTCATCGCGCCGGCGACGAACCGCTCGCGATGGCGCTGCAGCTTCTCGTGCGAGCGCTTGCGGCTCATCGCGCGACGCAGCCCATCGGCCTCGCCGGGCGTGTAGCCGGCGAACACTTCCGCCACCTGCATCACCTGGTCCTGGAAGATGATCGTGCCCAGCGTCTCCTTCAGCACCGGCTCCAGCGCGGGATGCTCGTAGGGGATCTCATACGAAGGGTCCTCGCGCAGGCGCTGGCGGCGCTCGATGTACGGGTTGACCGCGCCGCCCTGAATCGGGCCGGGCCTGACGATCGCCACCTGGATCGTCAGATCCTCGAGGTTCCGCGGCCTCGTGCGCAGCAGCGACTGCATCTGCGCACGACTCTCGATCTGGAACACGCCTACCGTGTCTGCCGCGCGGATCGCTCGGAACGTCTCGTGATCGTCGTAGGGGATGCGCGACAGATCGATGCGCCGGCCGTCCTCGCGCGCGATCTCATCGACGCAACGCTCCACCGCGGAGAGCATCCCCAGCCCGAGCAGGTCGATCTTCAAGAAGCCCGCGTCTGCGCAGGAGTCCTTGTCCCATTGCACCATCTGACGACCCTCCATCGCCGCCGGCACGACCGGACAGCAGTCGATCAGCGGCCGCGTCGCGATGATCATCCCGCCCGAGTGCTGCGAGAGGTGGCGGGGCAGCCCGTACGCCTCCTGAACGAGCTTCGAAAGCCATGCCCAGCGGCTGGAGCCGGCGACGGCCGCTTCCGCTCGCTGCTCACGACCCCTTGGTGGCGCCGCGCGCGTGTGAACTTCGTCGCCATGCGCGGACAGCGCCGTCTCGACGTCGTGCTCCGATGCGCCATATGGCGGCCCCCACGCATCGGCGCCGCGCGCGAGCCGCTCGATCTCTCCCGGCGGCAGCCCCAGCACCTTGCCCAGCTCGCGGATCGCACCGCGCGAGCGGAACGTCGGGAAGGCCGCCACCAGCGCCGCGCGGTCCTGGCCGAAGCGCTCGTGCACGCGCGGTATCAGCCGCTCGCGGATGTCGCGCGGGAAGTCGAGGTCGATGTCCGGCAGCCCGTGCAGATCCTCGTGCAGGAAGCGCCCCAGCGCCAGCTTCGATGCGACCGGATCGATGTGCGAGAGCCCGGTGAGGTAGCAGACCAGCGAGGAGACCGACGAGCCACGCCCGCGCCCCGGCGCCAGCAGCGCACGCACCGAGTCAGGCCCGCGCACCTCCAGCGCCACCTCACGGGCCAGCTCGAGCATCTCGTGATGCAGCAGGAAGAAGCCCGCCAGCCCCAGCCGCTCGATCACGCGCAGCTCCTCCTCCAGCCGCGCCCGTGCCTCCTCGCGCTCGCCGCGAGCGCGCTCGCCGTAGCGCTCCTGCAGCCGCGCCGAGCACAGCTCCGCCAGACGCCTGGAAGCATCCTGTTCCTCCGCCCCCGGATAGCGGTAGCCGAGGTCCTTCGTCAGATCGAAGCTCAGCCGCTCGGCCAGGCGCAGCGTCTCACGCACCGCCTCGGGATGATCGGCCAGGCGGCTGGCCATCGCGCGCGGCGTCGTCATCACATGGCTGTGATTGCCACGCCGCAGCGGCTCGGAAGCATCGAGCGTGCTGTGGGTGCGCAGCGCCACGAACGCGTCCTGCAGCTCCGCGCGGCAGGCCGCATGTGCATGCACGTTGCCCGTCGCCACGCACCTGACCCCAAGCTGCCGCGCGAGCGCCGCATAGGCGCGGTTGCGCGCACGGTCGTCTCGCGCATAGGGGCGCTGCAGCTCCACGTACAGGTCCTCGGTCCCGAACGCATCGAGCAGCCGGCGCGCCACCTGCGCATCGCCGGCCTGCCCTCCACGATGGGAGCTGTCGCTCCCGCCGCCGATCACCGCACGCTGCGCGCAGCCGGTCAGGCACACGAGACCCTCGGCATGGTCGAGCACGTCCTGCAGCGCCACCGCCGGCTCGCCCAACTCGCGCCTGCCCGACCCGTCACGTGTGTGCGCGTGGGCCAGCGTGATGATCCGGCACAGGTTGCGCCAGCCGCGCTCGTCCTTCGCCAGCAGCGTGACGTGCCGGGTCGGCGGCGCGGCGCCTGCGGGCGTGGCGCCGCCGGGTGAGCGGCCGTCGGCCGTGGCGCCGCCGGGCGAGCGCGGCAGTCCGCGACCGGGCGAGCCGGCGCGCCAGGTTCCGGGGCGGTAGCGCGCGGGACCCTCCATCACCACGTCGATCTCCGCGCCGTGGATCGCCCTGATGCCGCAGTCGGAGGCCATCTGCGCAAGCTCCATCGAGCCGCACACGGAGTTGTGGTCGGTCAGCGCCAGCGCCTCATAGCCCAGCTCCCCCGCCCGCTGCGCCAGCTCCTCGGGCAGCGAAGCGCCGTCCAGGAAGGAGTAGGCGGAGTGGCAATGCAGCTCGACGTAGCTCATCGGAGATGGTCGTGAGTCGAGTCAGACAAGGACGCAGGGAACGAAGTGTGCTCCGCACACGAGCGACCGAGGACGCCGTATGACGAAGCGCTCACGGCCATCTCACTGGAGGAACCAGCGGCCGGAGATCAGATCATGGAACACGACGAGGTTGCGCCCGCGCGCGCCCACCAGCTCCCAGTAGCGGCGTCGCAGCGGCTGCGCTTCCCACCAGCGGTCTTCGACCAGCCACGACTCGCGCAGCGCCTCGACCGCTTCGCCGTCGACCTCCGCCGGGCGGCCCTCGCCCCAGCGCACCCGCGCGGGGCGAGGCGCGTTCAACGTTCTCGTGACGAGCGGCACGGCTCCAGGCCCAAGCGGCTCAGCCCCAGGCCCGCGCGAGCGCGAAGCGCTCGCGCCCGAGCGGGCGGTCGCCCGCTCGGGCAGCCGGCCTGCGGCCGGCTGCGGACCGGCCCTGCGAGCGGCGCTCGCTCGGTCATCTGCACGGGCGATGCTCATTCGGGCACCGGCGCGAGCACCACCCTGCGCTCCGGCACGCGCGAGTCGGGGTCCACGCAGACAGCGCGCAGCGCCGCATCGCGGCCCGCGACAGCGCGCACCTGAGCGACCGCCTCGCGTAGCCGCGCAGCCCTGTCTGCTCTGTCCTGGTCGAGCAGCGCTCCCTGCTCTCCCTGCGGCGGGCCAAAGCGCTCGACGGTCAGCCGCAGCATCCCCGCCGGAGCGGGCAGCAGCAGCAGGCGCAGCGACAGCGACAGCGTGATCCGCTCGGCATCCGAGAGCGCCTGACGGAACACGACCTGCTCGTGCCAGCTGCCTCCCGACACGAGCCGTGCGGAGAGCCTGACGGAGCGCAGCGTGCGCCCGCGGCGCTCGCGCCTGGCGAGCAGGCGGTCGACCAGCACGCCCAGCACGCGGCTCAGCGAAGTGCCGCTGCTGGCATCCCCCACCGCCATCGACTCCTCCAGCAGCTCAACCGCCCGGCGCGGGCGCAGCGGACCGTCCTCGCCGCTCGCCAGGCGGTGCGCGAGCGTGCCCGTGGCGCCGAAGCGGTCCGTCAGCGGCCCGCGCCCGAGCTTCTCCAGCTCCCCCAGCGTCAGCACACCCAGCCTGGTGAGCGGCAGCACCAGCATCGCCGTCTCCTCGCGATGCTCCAGCAGGCTCACGGGTTGCGCTGCCAGCCAGCGCCGCGCCGGTGCGCCGTCGAGCACGAGCGCGCGCCGCGAGCGCGCGGCCAGCGCCGCAGCAAGCGCGCCGAAGCGGGTCGGCGCCGCGCCCATCCGAGCCGGCCGGTCCAGCGCGCGCCGCGCCATCGCGATCGTCTCCTCGCCGCTGCCGTGCAGGCGGCGCAGGCCGTCCAGCTCGAAGTACGCAACACCCGGCTGAGAGCCCAGCTCGACTGCCGCGCCGATCGACTCCAGCGCCGCCAGCGCCGCCTCCCAGCTCTCCGCCACCCTCACCGGGTCGCCCGGCAGCAGCGTCAGCTCGGGGCAGCGCGCCAACGCCTCCCCCAGCTGGATGCCGCGCGTCACTCCGTGAGCTTCGGCCGCGCCCGACACCTCCCCCACCTTGCCCGCCGACGGCCCTCCCTGCGCGCTCGGCAGCGGCGCCACCGCCAGCGGCGTCCCTGCCAGCGCTTGGCGCGCCGTATCCGTGCCCGCGGTGGCTGCTGCCGTAACCAGCTCGAAACGCGGGAGGTACACGCAGGCGATCATGCGAACATATGTTCGCATATGAAGACGCGGAGCGTGGCCGGCCGCCACGCGCCGCTCTGCGCCGGGCTACTCGGCTAGCCGGAGAACGGCACCGCCGTCCGCTCGCCCGCGACATAGCTGTCCTCGGGCTCCAGCATGCCTCGGAGCTGGCTGCGCAGCTCGGGCGTGTCCTCGTGGCCGTGCACCATCACGGCGTGCGCCACCGCGGCCGGCACCAGCTCCTCCTCCTCACCGATGATCGTCAGGGTGCACCGGCTGTCGCTCTCGAAGCGACGACAGTCTGCGATCTTGCGTGACATTGCTCCACCTCGCTTGACTCTCGATTGACCTGTTCGCGGCGCCCCTACCGAGCGCCGCCCGTCAGCTCTGCTTGGCGTAGTCGCTGGCCCCGTACCAGTCGATGACGCGCACCGGCTCATCGCCGACCACCCACGCGTCGTGCCCGCTGGGAAGCGACGTGACGTCGCCCGGGCCCGCGACGAACTCCGTGCCGTCGTCCATTCGGATCGCGAGCCGGCCGCTCACGTGGTACTGGAAATGGGGCGCTTCGCAGCTACCGGTCTTTGCGATCGGCTGGACGTCGTTGGACCATCTCCAACCGGGCTCGAACACCATCTCCCCCACTTCGCCGCCGCTCATCTTGAGGATTCCCGCGCGGCCTCTCGGGAACTCGCGTGTCTCGTCCGGGACCTCGAAGCTTCTGTGTTCGACCGACTGCACGGCGCTCCCCCTTTGCTCGTGTGTCCCCTCGCGCGCTATACTTACCTACTAGTAGGTTGGTTGTCAAGGGTGGTTGGCGTTCACACCATCGGGCGCCGATCAGAGGCGACGGGTCCCTCTGGGAGGATGAAGCGGTGAGCACGGCACAGGTATCTGTCTCTGCGGCGCCCGACACGCGCGAACGCGTCCTCGACATCGCCGAGCGGCTCGTGCAGCGGCGCGGCTACAACGGCTTCAGCTATGCCGACATAGCCGGCGAGCTGGACATCACCAAGGCGGCGCTCCACTACCACTTCGCAGGCAAGGCCGAGCTCGGCGAGGCGCTGATCGAGCGCTACTCCACCCGCTTCGCGACTGCCCTCGAGACGATCGACGCGACGGCCGAGGAGGCGACAGCGAAGCTCGACGCCTATGCCGGCCTGTACGCCGATGTCCTGCGCGGAGACCGCATGTGCCTGTGCGGGATGCTGGCCGCCGAATACGAGACCCTGCCCGCGGCCATGAGCGGTGCGGTTTTGCGCTTCTTCGACTTCAACACGGCATGGCTCGCCCGCGTGCTTGCCGACGGCAGCTCTGCTGGAACGCTGAGCTTCGAGGCAACCCCCGCCGACGCCGCCCGCGGCCTGCTCGGCGCACTGCAGGGCGCGATGCTCGTGGCCAGGCCCTACGGCGACCCAAAGGTCTTCCGAGCCGTGACGGCGACGGCACTGAGCGCCCTCACCGCGCCCGCAAGCTGACGGGCGGCGCTAGTCCATCGTCAGCGGACCCTCGGCGGAGCCGCTTAGGAACTGCCGCACAAAGGCGTTGTCGGAGGAGAACATCCGCTCCGCGTCGCCCGCTTCGACGATGCGCCCGCGCCACAGCACGGCGATGTATTCGCCGATCTGCCGTGCCGAGGCGATGTTGTGGGTGACGACGATGTAGGTGCCTTTGTAGATC
>DASWSH010000052.1:0-3972 GCA_036402735.1 Solirubrobacteraceae bacterium
TTCCTGCACATCCTCGGCAACATGGTGTTCCTCGCGATCTTCGGCCCGAACGTCGAGGACGCGATGCCGCGCCTGCTGTTCCTCGTCTTCTACCTGCTCGCCGGGCTCATCGCGCTGGCTGCGCAGGTCGCGATCGACCCCGGCTCGACCGGCCCCACGCTCGGCGCCTCGGGTGCGATCGCCGGCGTGCTCGGCGGCTACATCCTGCTGTATCCGCGAGCGCGCGTGCTCACGCTCGTGTTCATCGTGTTCTTCGTGACGATCATCGAGCTGCCCGCGCTGGTGCTGCTCGGCTTCTGGTTCCTCGAGCAGCTCTACTTCGGCCTCGCGGGCCTCGCCAACCCGATCGGCGGCGAAGGCGTCGCGTACTTCGCGCACATCGGCGGCTTCGTCTTCGGGCTGCTCACGATCCGCGCGTTCGCGCGCCGAGCACGCGAACCCCCGCGCCGGAGCGCCGCATGAGGCGCCAGGTCGTACTCGGCATCGCGCTGATCTTCATTGCCTTCTTCGCCTTCCTCACGATCGCCGCGATCGTCGAACAGGGGGTGACCGTGGCGAGCGTGCTCTCGTTCTTCATCCTCGCGCTGCTCGCGGTGGGGATCGTCGGCGCGCTGCGCAATCCTCCGCCGGGATGAGCAGCTCGCCATTCATGACGCCCAGCGAGAGCCGCGCGCGCCGCGAAGCCGCGCAGCGGCGCCGCCGGCGGCGACGTGGCGCGATCGGCGCGGCGGGTCTGGCGATCGCGCTCGCCGTCGCGGTGCTGCTCGTGGCGGGAGGGTCCGGCAAGGGCGAACGGTTCGCCAGGCGCCTGCCCGCCAGGTCGGCCGCCGCGGCGAAGCCGCCACCGCCGCCGCCCGTCTCGCCCGCGGGGCTGCCGCTCGGCAGACCCGCGCTGGCGCTCGCCGGCATCGCCGCGCCCGCGAGCAACCCGATCCAGCTGCGCTTCCACCATCCGCCACGCGCCGGCGTGCTGTTCGACCTGGCCAGCGGCCGTGTGCTGTGGCAGCGCAACGCCTACAAGCGACTGCCGATCGCCTCGCTCACGAAGATGATGACGGCGCTGCTCGCCGTGAGGTCGGCGCCGCCCAACGCCGCCGTGCTCGTCACGAAGGCCGCAATCGAAGAAAGCGGCTCGAAGGTGGGCGTGCTGCCGCTGCACAAGCGCGTGCGGCTGGAGACGCTGCTCTACGGGCTGTTGCTGCCGTCCGGCAACGACGCCGCGGTCGCGCTCGCGCAGCACGTCGCCCGCACCACCCATGCGTTCGTCACGCGCATGAACCAGGAAGCGGCCAAGCTCGGCATGGGCTGCACGCGCTACTCCTCCCCGTCGGGCTTCTACGACCAGGGCAACTTCTCGTGCGCCGCGGACCTCGCGATGCTCGCGCGCGTGGACCTCGACCAGCCGCGCATCGCGCGCGTCGTGCACACCTACTCGGCGCTGCTGCCCTTCCCGATCAAGGGAGGCAAGCTCTACCTCTACAACAACAACCCGCTGCTGATCTACCGCTACCCCGGCACGACCGGCCTGAAGACCGGCTACACGATCGCCGCGGGCCGCTGCCTGGTGGGAACCGCCGAACGCGGCGGCGTGAAGCTGGGCGTCGTGCTGCTGAACTCCAACGCGCCCGGCACGCAGGCCAAACAGCTGCTGGACCGCGGCTTCAAAGACGTCTACCACCTGCCGCGCGTCGCCGAGCAGCCGTTCCCGCCGGGCGCGTAGGCCCGCCGCGACACGACTTGCGCCGAGCGAGTAGCGTTCGCTTCCGGGGATTGACTGGCCAGTCAGCCAAAGGAGGTTGCCGTGGATCTCGACGACACACCCGAGCAGGCCGCATACCGCGCCCAGGTGCGCAGCTGGCTCGACGAGCACAAGTCCGAAGCGCCGGTACTGAGCGGCGAGGGCGCGCTCACCGACGAGGACGAGATCGTCGCCGCGCGCCGCGCCTGGCAGGGAAAGCTCGCCGAGGGCGGCCTCGCAGGGCTGACCTGGCCGAAGGAGTACGGCGGTCAGGGCCTCGGCCCGATCGAGCAGGTCGTCTCCAACCAGGAGATCGCGCGCGCCAAAGTGCCGGGCATCCTCGACGCGATCGGCGTCGGCATGCTCGGCCCCACGATCATCGCGCACGGCAGCGAGGAGCAGAAGGCCCGCTATCTCCCCCCCTTGCTGCACGGCGACGAGGTGTGGTGCCAGCTCTTCTCCGAGCCCGCCGCCGGCTCGGACCTCGCGGCGGTGCAGACGCGCGCACGCCAGCAGGAGGACGGCTCGTGGCGGCTGTCCGGCCAGAAGGTGTGGACGACCAACGCGCAGTTCGCCGCCTACGGCCTGCTGCTCGCGCGCACCGACGCCGACGTGCCCAAGCACAAGGGCCTGACGATGTTCATCGTGCCGATGGACGCCGAGGGCGTGACCGTGCGCGGGCTGCGCCAGATCTCCGGCGAGGCGGAGTTCAACGAGGTCTTCTTCGACGACGTCGCGCTCGACGAGAACGCAGTCGTCGGCGGCGTCGGCAACGGCTGGGGCACTGCGCTCACCACGCTGATGTTCGAGCGCGTCACGATCGGCCTCGGCAGCGAGGGCATGGGCTACAACTCCACGCGCTTCGCCGGCGCGATCGCGGCCGACGCGGCCGCGCGCCGCGACCCGGAGGTTCGTCATCGCCTCGGCGAGGTCGCCGCCGAACTGCTCGCGATCCGCTTCACCGGCTACCGCACGCTGACCGCGCTGCAGAAGGGCCAGATCCCCGGACCGGAGGCGGGCCTGGCGAAGGTCACGCTGGTCGCGGGCGCGATCAAGGCTGGCGACCTGATCGCCGACGTGCTCGGTCCGGACGCGCTCGATGCCGACAGCGAGTGGGCGTACATGATCTCGTTCCTGCCCGGCCTGAAGTCCGCCGGCGGCACCGAAGAGATCCTGCGCAACACGATCGGCGAGCGCGTGCTGGGGCTGCCGCCCGAGCCGCGGCTCGACAAGGGCATCCCGTTCTCCGAGCTGCGCAGCAAGGAAGGAGCGCCGGCATGAGCCAGTCGGACACCACGAAAGGAGTGTCGGCGTGAACCTGTCACTGTCCGACGAGCAGGTGTTCCTGCGCGAGGCCGCGCGCGGCGCGCTCTCCCGCTTCAAGACGCTCGAGGCCGCACGCAACGCGCTCGACGGCGACGAGCAGGCTCTGCCCGACCTGTGGCCCACCGCATGCGAGGCCGGCTGGCCCGGCCTGCTGATCGGAGAGGCACACGGCGGCGCCGGCCTGGACGTGTTCGACGCGATGCTCGTGCTCGGCGAGTGCGGCCGCGTGATCGCCTCGGTGCAGCTGCTCGGCCACCTGCCGGCCTCGGCGATCCTCGACGCGGCGGGCGCGGGCGCGCCGATGCTCGAGGAGCTCGCGACCGGTGCGAAGCGGGCCGCCTACCTGCCGGTGTCTCCACCCGGCGACGTCGAGCAGCACTGGACCGTCGATCCCGCTTCGGGACTCGCGCGGGGCGAGGCGCCCAGCGGCTCCGGCGATCGCGAGGGCCTGCGCGTGAGCGGCAGCCTCGCGTTCGTCCCCGACGCGCCCGGCGCCGACCTGCTCGTGGGCGTGGCGATCCGCGATGGGCAGCCGGTCGGCTTCGCAGTCGAAGCCGACGCCGAGGGTGTCTCGGTCGAGCCGACCGAGCGCTACGACGCAACCCGCTCGCTCGGCCATGTCACGCTCGAGAACGCGCCCGCGACGCAGCTCGACGTCCCCGAGCAGGAGCTCGCCGCCGCGTGGCATCTCGCCCAGGCGCTGATCGCCGCGGAGTCGCTCGGCTCGGTGGAGACCGCGCTCGAGGTGTCCGTCGCCTACGCCAAGGAGCGCTTCACGTTCGGGCGCGCGATCGGCTCCTACCAGGCGGTCAAGCACGCGCTCACCGAGGTGCTGCGTGAGCTCGAGAACGGCCGCTCGCTGCTGTACTACGCCGGCTGGTCCCGTAACGGCGCGCCGCACGAGTTCG
>DASWSH010000053.1:0-2132 GCA_036402735.1 Solirubrobacteraceae bacterium
GTTTCACCGATCTGCGGAGAGCCGGAGATGCCCGGTGCGCCGAGGGCGACCGGCGGCCCGGCGGCGATCGCGCCGCTCGTCTTGGACTTCGCGGTCGAGGAGCCGGCGGCGTTCGTCGCGGTGACGAGCACGCGCAGCTTCTGGCCGAGCTGCCCGCTGGCGGCGCGGTAGGTGGACTGGATCGCGCCGGGAATCGAGCTGCAGGCGCCTTTCACGCACGACTGCCACTGATAGCCGAAGGCCATCGGCGTCGTGCCCTTCCAGGTGCCGGTGCCGACGGTCACGAGCTGGCCGTCCTGCGCCGTGCCGGAGATCGTCGCGGGCTTGCCCTTCGGCCCGGCGGCGGCGACCTTGGCGGACGGTTTGCTGGTGGCGGTGGCGCTGCCGTCGGCGTTTTTCGCCGTCACGATCGCGCGCAGCGTGTGCCCAACGTCCTGCGAGGACAGCTTGTACGTGACAGAGCCGGCACCGCTGAGCTTGTCGCATTCGTCGCCGGAGGCGTCGCAGCGTTCCCACGCGTAGCTGTAGGAGAACGGCTTGGACCCTGCCCAGCTGCCGCTCGCGGCGTGCACCTTCTTGCCGTCGACGGCCTTGCCCTTGACCGTGGGCAGCGTGCTGTTCACCGGCGGCCCAGATGGGGGTTCCGCCGAGGCGGAGGAAACCGCGAAGATCATCGTGACCGCCGCGCAGATCAGCGCAGCGGCCAGCAGCCGTCCTAGCCCGTCCCTCTTCGCCACTTCGGTACTACCCCCATCTCGGCACCGGCCCCTCCACCCGTGCGCCTGGCAATCCTGTCAGGTATGTCAGCAATGTGTCAACCCTCCACCGGCGCCAGCAGCGGCCACGCCTGTATGAGCGAGTCGATCGTCACCTCTGCTCCGGCGGCCTCGAGTGCCGCCGCATCGGCATCTCCGGCGTAGCCGAGCACGCGCATACCGGCGCGTACCCCGGCGCTCACGCCCGAGGGCGTGTCCTCGATCACCGTGCATTCGCGCGGCGGCACGCCGATCGTGCGCGCCGCGTGCAGGAACAGGTCGGGGTGGGGCTTGCCGCGCGGAACCTGGTAGGCGGAGAACCGCGCGTGCGCCGCGAACAGGCTGTCGAGCCCGGTCAGCGACAGCGAGCGGCTGGTCTTGGCGAGGCTTCCCTGCGAGGCGACGCAGACGGCAAAGCCCGCCGCCAGGCACCGTTCGACCAGCTGCTGCGCGCCCGCGATCGCGCGCAGGCCGACGGCGAACTCGCGGTCGCGCTCGCGCTCGTAGAGCTCGACCCACTGCTGCGGCAGCTCGCGACCGAGCCGTCGCGAGGCATCCGCGCGAATGTCCCCGAGCAGCATGCCCTGGTACTCGCGGCGAGACTCGGCCGTGGTCGTCGGCAGACCCTGCTCGGTGAGCATTCGCGCGAGCACGGCGTTGGAGATCGGCTCGGAGTCGACGAGCACGCCGTCACAGTCGAAGATCACCAGCAAGGCTAGAGCGACTGCTCCATCCAGACGTGCGGGATCCCGGCTTCCTCGAACTGCGCCGAGCAGACGGCGAAGCCGGCCCGCTCGTAGACAGCCACCGCGTCGACCTGAGCGGCCAGGCGCGCGCGCACGCAGCCGCGCGCGCGTGCGCGCTCGAGCGCCTGCGCGAGCATCGCGCCGGCGATGCCGCGCCGGCGCCGCTCGCGCTCGACCGCGACGCGGCCTACTTTGACGGTGCCCGCATCGAACAGCAGGCGCAGCGTGCCGATCACGCTGCCGTCGTCGGGATCGAGCGCGACGAGGTGTTCGGCCTCACCGTCGCGGCCGTCGATCTCTTCCTCCACCGGCACCCCCTGCTCGTCACAGAACACGCGCTTGCGCAGCGCCAGCGCGCCGTCCAGCTCGGCCGGCGCGGCGACCCAGCGCAGCGCTGCTTGCCCTGCCGCCACGCTCAGCGCTTCCGGCGGGTGGTGAACGTCCAGCTCTGCTTGACCGGCCAGCTTTGGCTGAGCCCGCACACCGGCTGCTGCGCGGCGAAGTCCTCCACGCAGGCGGTCGGTGCCGGCTGACCGCAGCTGACGCTGCCGTCGGGCTGCTGCTGGCAGGAGCCCGCCAACGCCTGGTCGATCGTCGTTCCCGGCTGCACGCCCTGCACGGCGCCTTCAAC
>DASWSH010000054.1:0-20239 GCA_036402735.1 Solirubrobacteraceae bacterium
GGACACCTCCAGGCCGGTGTCCACGCCCACCAGGTCCATCAGCTCGAACGGGCCCATGCGGAAGCCGCCCTCCATGCGCACGATGCGATCGATCGTCTCGATGTCCGCGAGCTGCTCGGCGAGCATGCGCAGCGCCTCCAGCCCGAACGGCCGGTTGCAGCGATTCACGAGGAAGCCCGGGCCGTCGCTGGCGTCGATCACGGTCTTGCCCATCGCGCGGCCCGTCGCGCGTGCGAGCGCCAGCGCCTGCTCGCCGGAGCGCACGCCCGCGATCACCTCCACCAGCTTCATCACCGGCGCGGGGTTGAAGAAGTGCATCCCCACCACGCGCTCGGGATGGCTCGCACCGGCTGCGATCGCCGTCACCGGCAGCGAGGAGGTGTTGGAGGCGAGCACGCAACGCTGATCGACGATCTCCGACAGCCGGCCGTATATCTCGTGCTTGAGCTCGAGGCGCTCGGGCACGGCCTCGACGATCAGCTCGCAGGGCGCCAGCTCGGAGAGCTGCTCGACCGTCTGCAGGCGCTCGATCGCCTCCTGTGCGTCCTGCTCTGAGAGCTTGCCTTTGGCCGCTTCGCGGCGCAGGCCATCGGCGATCTTCGCCGGCGCCGCTGCGAGCGCAGCGGGCAGCGGGTCATACAGCAGCGTCTGCGCGCCCGCCCTGCACGCGAGCTGCGCGATGCCGGCTCCCATCGTGCCCGCGCCCAGCACGCCGATCACGCCTGCGGGCGCGCCCTCGGGTGCGGCGCCGGTCGGCGCGCCGTTCGCGCTGGCGGAGCTGCCGTGCACCGACCGGCGCCGCTCAGGCCGGGACCATCGCGCTGATGCCGGTCATCTGGCGCCCGATGATCAGTTTCTGGATCTGTGAGGTTCCCTCGTAGATCGTGGTGACGCGCGCGTCGCGCAGGTAACGCTCCACCGGATGGTCGTCGACGTAGCCGGCGCCGCCGTGCACCTGGATCGCCATGTTCGCGCACTCCAGCGAGGCCTCCGTGGCGTGCAGCTTGGCGATCGAGGTCTCGAGCGTGTTGGGGCGGCCCTTGTCCTTCAGGTAGCCCGCGCGCCACACGAGCATCCGCGACGCCTCCGTTTTCACGGTCATGTCCGCGATCATCGCCTGCACGAGCTGGAAGCTCGCGATCGGTTTGCCGAACTGCTGTCGCTCGGTCGAGTACTTGACGGACTCCTCGACGCACCCCTGGCAGATGCCCACGCAGCCCGCCGCGACCGAGTAGCGGCCCGAGTCGAGGTTCGACATTGCGACCTTGAAGCCGTCGCCGACGCGGCCGAGCATGTCCTCCTCGGCCACCTCGACGTCTTCGAGCGCGATCGAGCCCGTGTCGGAGGCGTGCAGCCCCATCTTGTGCTCGATCAGCTGCGGTTTGAAGCCGGGCTGGTCGGTGTCGACGATGAAGCAGGCAAGTCCCTTCGAGCCGAGCGACGGGTCGGTCTGCGCGAAGATCATCGCGACCTTCGCGTGGTTGGCCATCGAGATCCACATCTTGTTGCCGTTCAGCACCCAGCCGCCGTCTGTCCTGGTCGCGCGCGTGCGCTGGTTGGCCGCGTCCGAGCCCGTGTCGGGCTCGGTCAGCCCGAAGCAGCCGAGCCACTCGCCCGAGCAGAGCTTCGGCAGGTACTTGCGCTTCTGCTCCTCGGTGCCCCAGCGCACGATGCCCGAGCACACCAGCGAGGTCTGCACCGAGATCACGGTGCGGATCGCGGAGTCGCCGCGGCCGATCTCCTCGACGATCAGACCGTAGGAGAGGTAGTCCAGGCCTGCGCCCCCGTACTCCGCCGGCACGATCGCGCCGAGATAGCCCTGGTCGGCCACCTTCCTGACGAGCTCGAGATCGAAATGGTGGTTGCGGGCGTTTTCGCGCGACTGCAGCACGATCTCCCTGTCGGTGAACTGGCGCGCCGTTTCCTTGATCAGGCGCTGCTCGTCGGTGAGGTCGAAGTCCATCGCGCTCCTTTCACAGCTTTGGGGTTGTCCACGGCGCGAGCACGCGTCGCTCGATCTCCTCGGCGATGCCCTCGATCGGAAGCCGTTCCTGCTCGAGCGTGTCGCGGTCGCGCAGCGTGACGCTCCGGTCCTCGAGGCTCTGGTGGTCGATCGTAAGGCAGAACGGCGTACCGATCTCGTCCTGGCGCCGGTAACGCCGGCCGATCGCGCCGCCGCTGTCGTACTCGGCCTGCACGCGCGAACGCAGCAGCCGGTGCACCTCGCGAGCCAGCTCGGGCTGGCCGTCCTTGCCGACCAGCGGCAGCACCGCCGCCTTGACGGGTGCCAGGCGGGGGTGCAGGCGCAGCAACGTGCGCATCTCGCCCTCGCCTGCGCCCTCGCGCTCGACCAGTTCCTCGTCGTATGCGTCGACGAGGAAGGCGAGCGTCGCGCGGTCGGCGCCGGCGGCGGGCTCGATCACGTGCGGCACGTAGCGCTCGCCGCTGCCCTGGTCGAAGTACTCGAGCTTCTCGCCGGAGAACTCGGCGTGGCGCGAGAGGTCGAAGTCGCCGCGGTTGGCGATCCCCTCAAGCTCAGACCAGCCGATCGGAAACAGGTACTCCACGTCGCTGGTGCCGGAGGAGTAGTGCGAGAGCTCCTCGGCGTCGTGCGCGCGCAGGCGCAGGTGGTCGGGCCGGATGCCGAGGTCGGTGTACCAGCGCTCGCGCTCGCCCAGCCAGTGCTCGAACCACTGCTGCGCCTCGGGCGGCGGCACGAAGAACTCCATCTCCATCTGCTCGAACTCGCGCGTGCGGAAGATGAAGTTGCCTGGCGTGATCTCGTTGCGGAACGACTTGCCGACCTGTGCGATGCCGAAAGGCGGTTTCTTGCGCGAGAACTGCAGCACGTTCTTGAAGTTGATGAAGATGCCCTGTGCCGTCTCCGGGCGCAGGTAGGCGGTCGCGCCGGACTCCTTGACCGGCCCGATCGTCGTCTCGAACATCAGGTTGAAGTCGCGCGCCTCGGTCAGTGAGCACTCATCCGATTCGCCGGGGTGGATCGACGGTTTGCGCCCGCACGGCAGTTCGGCGAGATGGTCGGCTCTGAAGCGCTGGCCGCAGGTGCGGCAGTCGACGAGCGGGTCGGTGAAGCCCTCCAGATGCCCGGAGGCCTCCCACACGCGCGGGTGCTGCAGGATCGCGGAGTCGATCGCGACGATGTCGTCGCGCTCCTGCAGCATCGCGCGCCACCACTCGTTCTTGACGTTCGTCTTCAGCAGCACGCCGTAGTGGCCGTAGTCGTAGGTGGAGCCCACGCCGCCGTAGATCTCCGAGGAGGGGAAGATGAAGCCGCGCCGCTTGCACAGCGCGACGACCTTGTCCATCGTGACCGTGTCCGCTTGGCTCATCGCGCGGCAATGCTAGATGGTTGATTGCGAGCGGGTGTTTCCTCGGTGCGGCACCGACGCAGGCGTCATCTCACCCGGACGCGTGTACGAGCCGCTGCAGAGCCGGTCAAGGTTGCGCTCGGGGATGCCGAAGGAGTGATTGCCCGGGCTCCGGGATCGCTCGCGAACCGGCGCCGCCCATCCCCCCTCGACTTCAGGAGCGTCCAGATGCAGGCCGTCGGAGACACACCGGACGGGGCCGCCGCAGGCGGTTCGATCGATTTCGTGATCAGCCAGCGCGAGCTCCCTCACGCTACGACCGTGCTTGCCGTGGAGGGCGATCTCGATCTTGCCTCCGCGCCGAGCCTGAAGTGGGCGCTCGCGGACCTCCAGTCGACGGGCAAGCACAACGTCGTCGTGGATCTCTCGAAGGTGGGCTTCATCGACTCCACCGCGCTTGGCGTGCTGGTCGGCGCGCAACGGGCGATGGACAAGGGCGTGCGGCTGGCGATCGCATGCGCCGAGGAGAACGTGCTGCGGATCTTCGAACTGACCGGTCTCGACGGGATGTTCGAGATCGTCCCGACCCTAGAGGACGCGCTCGGATACGTGCAAGGGAGCGCGACGGCGGCCGGCTGATGGCCCGGCGCTCCGCTTCGCTCCGTTTCCCAGCGCCGCCCACTTGCCTGGCGCTGGCTCTCGCGATCCTCGGTTGCGTGCTGCCCGCGGCGGCACCCGCGGGCGCCGCCGCGAAGCAGCAGAAGAGCACGGCGGGCGAAGCCCGCAGCGGCGCTCCGGCCGGCGCCGGCGCCGACCAGCCGGCGGCGGCGAAGGCGACGGCGCAGAGCGAAGGGGAAACGAAGCACGACGCGCAGGCGCAGCGGCAGGCGGAACGCCAGGCCGCGCAGGCGCAGCGAGATGCCGAACGCAACGCAGCGCAGGCGCAACGCCAGGCCGACCAGGCGCAGCGCCAGGCCGCCCAGGGGCAGCGGCAGGTCGAACGGCAGGCCCAGCAGGCGCAGCGGCAGGCCGAACGGGTCCAGCGGCGCGCCGACAGGGCAGCCCAACAGCTGACGCGTACGAGCGGCGGCCAAGCACAAGCGGACGCGCCGGGGGCGCAGACGGCGGCACGGGGCAAAGCGCAGAGGGAACGTGAACGCGAACTCCGGCGAAGGCAGCGCGAACTGCGCCGCGAACGTGAACCGCGCCACGAAACACGCAAACAGCGAGAAGCACGCGAAGCGCGCGAAAAGACGCTCGGCTCCGGCTCCGGTGACTCTGGCGCGGTGTCCCAACCGGCGGCAGCCGTGGCCGCAACGGCGCCTGCGCCGGCCGCGGCCGCAGCGCCGAGTGCCGCCGGCTCCAGCACCGGCGCCTCCAACGCCTCCGGCACCAGCACGCGCCGGGCGAGCGCGCGCCGCGCGGCAGCGCGGCAGCGCCACGCGCGCCGCGCCGGCTCCACCGGCACGCCGCTGGTGGCCGCGCTGCCGATCGGCGCCGGCCAGGCGGCGGCGGGCACTCCCGTCCCAGCACGCACGCACAAGGCCACGGCCACGCGCCCGAGCCACCGCGTCGCCGCGAAGCCTTCGCAGCTCGTCACGACAGTGACGCGGATCATCGGCGTGATACCGACGGCGCTGTGGCTCGTGATCGGCGCGCTCGGTCTGCTCGCGGCGATGTTCGCCGTCAGCTCGCGCGTCGCCGCACGGCGTGCGCGACGGCTGGCGCGCCAGCGCGAGGAGCTGCTCGAGGACGTCGGTCTGCTGCAGGCGGCGCTGCTGCCGGAGCTGCCGGCGCGGCTCGGCCCGGTCGGCACGAGCGCCGCGTATCGGCCCGCCTCGGGCCCGGCGGCCGGCGGCGACTTCTATGACGTGTTCGGCCTCGAGAGCGGCAGCCTGGCGGTGATCGTCGGCGACGTCTCGGGCCATGGCCGCGATGCGCTGCCGCACACCACGCTGGTGCGCTTCACGCTCCGCGCCTATCTGGAGGCGGGCCTGTCGCCGCGCGAGACCCTGCGGGCGGCTGCGCCCGTGCTCGAGCGTCAGCTGGGCGGCTCGTTCGCGACCGTCGTGATCGCGGCATACGACCCGCGCGAGCGCCGGCTGACCTACGCCTGCGCGGGGCATCCCCACCCGCTGCTCACGGGGCTCGACGAGGACGCTGCGATCATCGCGTGCTCGGCGCCGCCGATCGGCGCCGGACGCCGCACGGGCACGCGCCAGACGGTTGTCTCGATCCCCGGTGCGGCCGCTGTGTGCTTCTACACGGACGGCGTCGTCGAGGCGCGCACGGAGGGCGAGCTGTTCGGCACCTCGCGCCTCGCGCGGGCGCTCGACGGTCTCCCCGCGCACGCGAGCGCGGCGGAGCTGCTGGACCGCGTCGCCGAGCTGACAGAGCGCCGCCCCGACGACATGGCAGCGTGCCTGCTCGACATCGCGGGACCCGAGGGCGCCGAGCAGGCCCCCTTCATCGAGAGCGAGGAGCTGGAGCTGGACGCGCAGGAGCTCCAGCGGCCGCGGCCGCGCCGCTTCCTGGCGGCGGCCGGCGTCGCGGACGCCGAGGCAGACGCGATCCTCGCGCAGGCTCGTGGCGCCGTCGCGCTCCAAGGGAGCGTGCTTTTGCAGGTTCGGCCTGGCGCAGAGGGCGCCACGGCCACGATCATCCAAGACAACCTCGCGCCGCTGCGGGCGCGCGCGATCGCACGCTCACAGGAGGTGGCGCTATGACCGTCCTACCCACACCCGATCTCGACACTGCTCTGATCCTCGGCATGGCATCGACCGCGATCCCGTTCGCGCGATCACGCGAGGCCGAAGCGGAGCGCTGGCTGCGGATCCTTCGCCTGTACGGCGAGGCGGGCGTGGCGCTGCAGGCGCTCGGCGTCAGCGAGGGGCCGCTGGAAGAGCCGGCCGGCGACCAGCAGGAGCAGCCTGCGCCGGACGCCCCCGAGGAAGCGGTCGTCGCGCGAGTGCTCGACGACGCGGCCGCGGCCGCGCATCGCCGCGGCTCCGCCGTGGTCACCAGCGAGGATGTGCTGCGCGCCGTGATGGGCTTCTACGGCTCCGCCTTCGACCACGTGCTGCGCGCGCACGGCACCGACCGCGACGAGGTGCTGGCGCGGCTCGACCTGCAGACAGAGGCAGCGTGACGTGACGCGCCGCGGCTGAAGGCTTAGCGGGCGCCGGCCGAGGTGCAGCGCCCGCTCACCACGGCGCGGCTGAACGCGCGGTCATAGGATTGCGCGCCGTGGCGCGCATCCTGATCGTCGGAGGGGGATGCCGCGGCCGCGCGCTGGCGCGCTCGCTGGCGGGCGAAGGCAACGCGGTGCGCATCACGACGCGCACGGAGCGGGGACGCGCCGCGATCGAGGCGGCGGGCGCCGAGTGCTGGCTGGGCACGCCCGACCGGCTGGCGACCCTGCGCGGCGCGCTCGACGGCGTGACCGTGCTGTGCTGGCTGCTCGGCACCGCGAGCGGCCCGGCCGAGGAGCTGCGGGCGCTGTTCACGACGCGTCTGGAGTTCCTGCTCACGCAGACGATCGACACGACGATGCGCGGCTTCGTCTACGAGTGCCGTGGCAGCGTGCCGGGCGCGCTGCTGGCGCGGGGCGAGCGGATCGTCACGGCGCTGACCGCGCGCAACCAGATCCCGGCGGCGTTGCTGACCGCAGCTCCTGCCGATCCGCAGGCGTGGCTGGCGCAGGCGCGCGCGGCGATCGACGGGCTGCTGGCGCCAGGCTGAGCCGACGCCGTCGCAGCGCGACGTGGCCGCCGCAGTCGCCGCGACGCCGGTTCTGCAACAAGGCCACCGTCTACTGAAGTCAATTCGCACGATCGTCTAATGCGATCAAGCCGATGGCTCCGGTGGTCGATGAGATCGCGATGGCGGGGGATCGCTCCAGATACGGCCTTCTGGTCTCTGCACTGGGTGCAGTGCTGCTCGCGGTGTCGGTGTTCCTTCCGTGGTACGGCATCAGTCTCACGAATGCGGGTGTGACGCTCGCGCAGCAAGCGGGCGACCATCTGGTCGCGCAGTACGGCAACGCCGCGCTGCAGGCGCAGATCGGCGGTTTTCACGGCGCACTGCAGAGCCTCGCCGGTGTGCAGCTCGGTTCCGTCAGCGGTCACGACGCGACCAAAGCGATCGCCGTCGTGCTGCTGATCCTGGCCGCGCTGGGCATGCTCGACGCGATGCTGCCACTCGCGCGCGCCGGCGGCGCCCCGCAGGGCGCGGGCGGCGCTGTGGTGCTGCTCGGCCTGATCGCGGCTGCCTTCGTCCTGTTCCGCATGATCTCTCCGCCCTCGCCCGCCGGTGACGTGCTCGCGCTGTCATTGCGGGAGGGCACCTGGATGGCGCTGTTCGGCTCGCTGATGATGGCGCTGGGCGGGCTGTGGCCGCGCGCGATCCCGGCGCTCGGACTGACCGACGGAGGCGAGGACGTGTTCGCCTCGCTATCCGGCTGGACGCCGAGCTGAGCACGGCGCGCGCCGCGCGCCGAGTGCGGCGCGGCCGCTAGGCCGAGCCGGCGCCGGCGGCCGCGCCCGCGTCGATGTGCTCGAGGAGCAGCTGGATGATCCGTGCGGTGGCGCCCCAGATGACGTTGCCCTCGAGCGCGTAGGCGTCGGTCTCGAAGTCGATTCCGCGCCGCTGCAGCGTGACGCGCGTGCGGCTCGAGCGCACCTCGCCGAGCGGCAGCTCCAGCACCTCGTCCACCTCCTGCGGCGAGGGCGTCCACGGCAGCCCTGAAGGGATCAGCCCCACGTACGGGTGGATCACGTAACCGGTCGCGAACGTCGAGGTCGCCTGCAGTTGCGCCACGATCCGAACGTCCGCGCGCGGCAGCCCGATCTCCTCTTCGGCCTCGCGCAGCGCCGTGTCCTGCAGGTCGCGATCCTCCGGGTCCCGGCGCCCACCGGGAAAGGAGATCTCGCCGGCGTGGCGGCGCAGGTCCGAGCGGCGCCTCGTCAGTACCAGCCGCTGGTCGATGCCCTCGCCGTGCAGCGGCACGAGCACGGCGGCGTCGACCGCGCCGCCGACACGCGGCTGTGTGCTGTCGGCAGCTGCGCGCTCAGGCGGCCAGGTGGACGCGCTCAATGCGCTCCTGGAACATGACCTCGCCCTCGAGCGCCCGGTGCACCGGGCACTTCGCGGCGATCACGCGCAGGCGTTCCACCTGCTCCTCGGGGAGGTCGTCAGGCAGGCGCATGACGAGCTGGAACTTCGTGGGGCAGCCGCGCTCGGACGGCGTGTACTCGACGTCGACCTCGATGTGTCCGATGTCCCAGCCCTTGCGGGCGGCGTACATCTCCATCGTGATCGCGGTACATGAGGCGAGGCTGACTGCCAGCAACTCCTGGGGGTCCGGCCCGGTGTCGCCGCCGCCCGCGTTGGGCAGCTCGTCGACCGAAATCTGGTGGTCGCGGACCTGGACCGTGTGGCGCAGCGTCGATCCGTCGCGGCGCGCGGTCGCTTTCATCCTTGAGAGCTCTTGCGTGTGGGCCATCTACTTCCCTTCAATCGATCTTCCCCGCTGGTGGTTCTCCCCTTGCACTTCGATAGTACCCCGGTGGACGGATAGGTGTGGCGAGTAGACCAATTCAGGCCAGCGGGTTGAACAGCAGGCCCGTCAGCAGCTTTGGGTAGAAGAACGTGGACTTCGGCGGCATGTTCTCGCCCTCGGCCGCCAGTTCGCGCACCTGTCGCACCGGCGTCGGGCGCATCACGAAGGCCGCGTCGTACTCGCCCGAGCTGACCATCGCGATCGCCTCGGCGGTGTCGCGCGCGTAGAACATCCCGTTGAAATGCGAGATGTCATCGTCGCTCATGCCCAGCGCGCCCTTCAGGATCAACGTCTCCAGCACGCCGGTGTCGAGGTGCCGGTAGGGCTCGGAGTGCTCCGCCAGGGCGGCATCCGCGATCGCCTGGTCCTTCAGCGTGAGGCGGAATGCGCGCTTGAAGTGGGAGTCGATGTAGCCCATCTGCAGCGGCGTCGGCGCCTCGCCCTGTGGCGCCGGCGCGATCTGCTCCAGCGGCACCTCCTCGACGTCGAAGTCGCGCCGCAGCGCCGTCGCCAGCGCCTCCTGGCGCTGCGCGTCGAGGCCGCGCACGAGGCGGTGCGTGGGGAAGATCGTCAGCCCCGGATCCTCCAGCGCGACCAGGCACATGAGGATGTAGCGATGCTCGCCCTCGCCGCCGATCTCCTGCGCGTAGGCGTCCATCGTCTCGTAGCGATGGTGACCGTCGGCGATCAACAGCTCGGCGTCCTTGGTCGCCGCCTGCACCGCCGCGATCGTCGCCGCATCGGGGACGCGCCACAGCCGGTGCACGGTGCCGTCGCCATCGGTGACCTCGCCCCAGGGCGCCTGCTCGGTCGCGGGCGCCAGCGCGCTCCACGCCGCCTGCTCGGGATCGGAGTAGAGCGAGAAGATCGGCGAGATGTTCGCGCGCGTCGCGCGCGTGAGTCGCAGCCGGTCCTCCTTCGGGCCGGGGTGGGTGCGCTCGTGCGGGCGCACGCGGCCCGCGCCGTAGCCCTCGATCCGCACGCGGCAGAAGAAGCCCCGACGCGTGCGCGTCACGCCATCCGGTCCGCGATAGTCCTGCGTGTGCGCCCACAGCGCCGGGTCCGCGTCGCGCACCAGCGCTCCCTGCAGCTGCCAGCTCTCGAAAAGCTCCGCCGCGCTGCGGTACCGGTCGCCGCCGTCGCTGTCCGCCCGCGGCAGGTCCACAGCGACCACGTTGAACGGCGAGCGCTCGAGCAGCTCCGCGCGCTGGCTCTCGTCGATCACGTCGTAGGGGGGCGCGACGACCGCTTCCAGCCCGCCGACGAGAGCGGGTTCGTAGTGGAGGGCGCGCAGCGGCTGTACGTCGGCCATGGGCGGTGGCGGAGGCTAGCAGCGGGCGCGCGCGCGACGGAACTAGACTCGGTGCCGGCGGGGCGTGGCGCAGTCTGGTAGCGCACTCGGTTTGGGTCCGAGAGGTCCCCGGTTCGAATCCGGGCGCCCCGATCAGAAGGTTGTCCCGGCCTTACACTCCGCGTCGGGGCTAGGAGATGGAAACCATCGCCGATCACGTTCAGGTTCGCGGGCTTTTCGAGACGCACCTGACGGTGAGCGATCTGGAGCGGTCGCTCGGCTTCTACCGCGACGTGGTCGGTCTCCCGGTTGCACTCCAGTTATCCGAGCGCAACGCGGCTTTCCTCTGGGTCGGCGAGCCCGGCCACTCGATGCTCGGGCTGTGGTCGCTCGGCTCGGCGCCGCTCGGCCTCGTTCTGCACGTGGCGTTCGCGGCGGCCCTCGACGATGTCCTGGATGCGCCGGAACGGCTCGCCTCGCAGGGCATCCCGCCGCTCTCGTTCTTCGGCGTGGAGACGGCCGAGCCGAGCGTGATCGGTTGGATGCCGGCAGCCGCGGTCTATTTCCGCGATCCCGACGGCCACCAGCTCGAGTACATCGCGATGCTGGACGAGCAGCCAAGGCCCGAGCTGGGGATCGTGCCGTGGTCGGCGTGGATCGCCGCACGCGTGGGATAGGCCCCGCAGCCGCGCCTTATCCTGTTGCCGGACCGCCGCCTGCCCGCACGAGCGGCGGCGGGCCGGTTGCTGCGCCACGCTCGCTCAGCCGGCGCGAGACCTGACCGCGGCGAGGTCGCGCACCACGAGCTTGCGCCCCTCCATCTCGATCCAGCCGAGCTCGCGAAAGCGGCGCAGCGCCTCGGCGACGCCCGCGCGCGAGGCGCCCGTCCACGCCACCAGGTCCTCGCGGCTGAGCGGCAGCCTGACCGTCACCCCGCTTTCGAGCGGCTCGCCGTAGCGATCGGCGAGTTCCACGATGCGCGCGGCGAGCCGCCCCATCGTGTCGAGCGCCATGAACCGCGAACGCTCCGCCGTCGCCGTCCTGAAGCGGAGCGCCACCAGTTCGAGCAGCACGACGGCGAGCCTCGGCGTGGTTTCCAGGTGGGTCCTGAAGGCGGCGGCGGGCATCACGAGCGTCCTCACCGGCTCGAGCGCCGTCACCGTGGCCGTGCGCGGCCCGCCGTCGATGAAGGCGAGCTCCCCGAGCAGGTCACCCGGGTCGCGCACGCTGAGCAGCACCTCGCGGCCGTCGCCGTCGAGCCGCGCCGTCTTCACGCGGCCGGCCAGGAGAGCCATCACGCGGTCATCGGGCTCCTCTTGGAACATCAACATCGAGCCTCGCGGGTATGAGGCCACGAAGCCGATCGCGCCGAGCGACTCGCGCTCCGCTGCGGAGAGGCCTGCAAGGAAGGTCCCTTCGGCCAAGCTCGCGACGGCCAGCTCGCGCACCGGCGCGGAAGCGGCGCTGACGCTCTCGGCCGGGGTGCTCGAGCGCGTCTGGCTCATCGTGCGCCCTCGTCGCGGTCGAACTCCTCCGACACGCGCTCACCGAACCGGCCGAGCGCGATCGACACACACACGGAGAGGGCGAGCGCGATCACGACCAGCGCAGGCGTGTGGTCGTGGCGCGGCCCGAACAGCAGCACGAGCACGGCGGCGAGCAACACGAACACGGCCGCGCCGGCGGCGGGCGTCGCGCGGTAGCGATCGACCAGCCTTCTCACGCGCTCGGTGCCTCGGCCTTCGGCTGCTCGCCGCCCTGCGCCGCGGTCTCCTCGCCCCCGCGGGCGGCCGACCGTGCGCCGAGCGAGAACAGCGGCCAGCGCCCCGGCACGCCCTTGAGCTCGTGGAAGCCGCGGTCGGTGAACTCGAAGGGGCCGCCGACGACGGTGCCGAACACGGTGCCCGAGACGAGCACCTCGCCGGCTGCGGCGAGGCCGCTGACGCGGGAGGCGATGTGCACGGCCATGCCGCCGACATCGTCGCCGATCAGCTCGCACTCGCCGGTGTGAATGCCGATGCGCACCTCGAGCCCGAGCTCTCGGGCCGCGGCGGTGATCGCAAGTGAGCAGCGCAGCGCGTGCGACGGCGGCCCCTGGAAGGTCGCGAGGAAGCCGTCACCGACGGTCTTGACCTCGACCCCGCCGAAGCGCGCGAGCTGTGCGCGCACATCGGAGTCGTGGCGCGCGAGCACGTCGCGCCAGTGGCCGTCGCCGAGGCTGGCGGCGCGCGCGGTCGCGTCGACGATGTCGGTGAACATGACGGTCAGCAGCTCCCGCGCGACCTCGCCGCCGCGGCGGCCGCCGGTCAGGAACTCCTCCACCTCCTCGATGATCGCGTCGCTGTCGCCGATGAACGGCAGCGAGTCGACGCCGGCGAGCTCGACATAGCGCGCGCCCGGGATGCGCTCGGCGAGGTAGCGAGAGTGCCGCACGTCCCACACGCGCTCGGCCGGGCGGTGCATCACGAGCGTGGGGATGCGGATCTGGTCGAGCACGTCGCGGACGTCGGCATCGGCGAGCGCGCCGATGATCGTGCGCGCCTCGCTCGGGCTCGCGGTGAGTCGCTGCGTGCGGGCGATCCACGCCGTCAGCGACGGATCGTTCGCCATCGACGGCGCGAGCCGGCTGATCAGCTCGCCGTCGGGCTCGCCCCAGCGCTGGAATTCCTCGGTCGTGACGCCCATGCGCTCCTCGACGGTCATCGCCCACTCGTAGTCCGGCGCCCAGGTCGTGCGGGCGAAGGACGCGTACAGGATCAGCGCGCCGATCCGCTGCGGCTGCTCTGCGGCGAGCATCGCGCCCACCAGGCCGCCGCCGGCGTAGGTCATCACCGCGCAGCGTTCCGAGCTGACGGCGTCGAGCACCGCGATCGCGTCCGCGACGTCCTGATCGAGCGAGTAGGACTCGAGCCCGTGGTCGGACAGGCCCGTGCCGCGGCTGTCGAACATGATCAGCCGGCCGAACCCCATCAGCCGTTCGAGGAAGCGCCGGTTGCCGGGCGCCTCCCACAGCTGCTCGATCTGTGAGATCCAGCCCGGCAGGAACAGCAGGTCGAGAGCCCCGTCGCCCGCCACCTGGTAGGCGATGCTCGCGCCGCCGCTGCGCGTGTATCTGGTTTCGGGGATCACACGTGCTCTTCCATGTGGGATCGGAACGCCGCGGCCGCCTCGACGGTCGCGCCCGTCGCTCTCACGCGGTCGCCGAGCCAGCTGTCGGAGGTCACGACGCGCACGGCTCCCGGCTCGGACTGCGCGCGCAGCAACCTGATGATCTCGTCGTCGGCCGAGTCTCGGCGCGGCTTCGGCGCGTGGGTGACGGCGATCACGGTCGAGCGGATCGGCGGCACCGGCGGCTGCTCGAACACCACCGTCACGTCCTCGCCGGTGGCGGCGGACCAGCGCTCGAGCATGTCGACGAGCCGGACCATCGCGTTGTGGCGGTCCTTCCACCAGGCGTCGGGGCGGGTGCCGATCACGTTCATGCCATCGATCAACCAGCGCACACAGCCAAGCGTAGTCTGCTGGAGTTGCCAAGCATGCGTCTCGAGGGCATACAGACCGGCGACATCGTGGAGGTGGACCGCAAGGGCCGGCGCTTCCACGCGCTGGTGACCGGCACGGCGCCGGGCGGTCTTGCGCTTCAGCCGACCGACAGGCGCGTCAACTACTACAGCTGCCGCAGCCATGAAGTGGTGGGGCATTGGGCCAAGCGGGGGCGCCCGCGCACCACGTCCGAGCCGCTGCTGCCCTCGCCGCGGCAGCTCGAGATCGACCTCACGCCGCGCTCGCAGCAGCCGCCTGAAGCCGCCTAGAGCGCCGGGGTGGCGGCGTCGGCGTGCCCGCGCAGGGCCAGCCAGATAGGGTCCCGCCGATGAGCGACCGCGTGCTCATCCTTTCGTGGGAGTACCCGCCGGTGATCGAGGGGGGACTGGCGCGCCACGTGCGCAAGCTGGCGGAGGGCCTGGTGCGCCAAGGGGTGAGCGTCGACGTGCTGACGCGCGGCGCGGCGGACACGCCGGCGCCGGTTGCGACGACGACGGTTTCGGGTGTGGAGGTGCACCGCGTGCCGGAGCCGGGCTGGCCACGGGACCTCGACCGGTTCGTTGCGTGGGTGGACCGGATGAACGACGACATGCTGGCGGCCGGCGAAGCGCTCGCGCAGGAGCGTTCCTACGCGCTCGTGCACGGCCACGACTGGCTCGTGGCCAACGCGGCGGGAACGCTCTCGGATCGGCTCGGCGTGCCGTACGTGACGACGATCCACGCGACCGAGCACGGGCGCCATCAGGGCTGGGTGGCCGACCAGCCGCAGGCGCACATCCATGGCGTGGAGCGCTGGATGGCGCAGCGCGCGGAGCGCGTGATCGTGTGCTCGTACTACATGCGAGGCCACGTGGCCGACGTGTTCGACATCGACGAGGCACGCGTGACGGTGATCCCCAACGGCGTCGATCCGAGCGACCTGCGGCCCGTTCGAGACCTCGCTCGTCTGCGCAGCGGGTTCGCGCAGCCGCACGAGCAGCTGGTGCTGCTGGTCGGCCGCCTGGTCTACGAGAAGGGCTTTCAGCTCGCGCTCGACGCGCTGCCGGAGGTGATCGAGCAGGTCGGCGACGTGCGCTTCCTGGTCGCGGGCAGCGGCACGCACGAGCTGGAACTCAGGGCGCAGGCGCAGCGGCTGGGGCTGCTCGAGCACGGCACGTTCCTGGGCTGGATCGGCGACGACGTGCTGCACTCGCTCTACCGCATCGCCGATCTCTGCGTGGTGCCATCGATCTACGAGCCGTTCGGGCTGGTGGCGCTGGAGGCGATGGCATCGGGCTGTCCGTGCATCGTCGCCGACACAGGCGGCCTGCGCGAGGTGGTGCCGACGGGCGAGAAGGTCGGGCTGCGCTTCAACGGCGGCGACGCGGAGCATCTGGGTGTGATGATCGAGCGGCTGCTGGTCGACGACGAGCTGCGCGACCGGCTCGTCGCAGAGGCATCCGAGCACGTGCTGCGCTTCGACTGGGACGACATCGCGCAGCGCACACGCGGCATCTACGATGGGCTCGCGGTCGCCGCCTCGCGGGCCGGCCGCGGGAGCTGACGAGGAGAGATGGTCGACCATCCAGGAGAGCCGGCGATGATGACGCAGCTGCAGGGGCTGATGCAGGACGACTTCCCGCTCACGGTCCAGCACATCCGGCGGGCGCTGACGGCGAACAGGCCTGATGCGACGATCGCGACGCTGCTGGCGCCGGGCGAGGTGCAGAAGGCGAGCTTCGCCGAGGTCTCCGAGCGCGTCGACCGGCTGGCGCGGGTGCTGGCGAAGCTCGGCGTCGAGGAGGGCGACCGCGTGGGAACGTTCGCCTGGAACAACCAGCGGCACTTCGAGCTGTACTTCGCGATCCCGTGCGTCGGCGCGGTGCTGCACACGCTCAACATCCGCCTGTTCGAGGAGCAGCTGACCTACATCGTCAACCACGCCGAGGACAAGGTGATCTTCGTCGACGCCTCACTCGTGGGGTTGCTCGAGAAGCTCGCGCCGACGTTCGAGACGGTGCAGACGTACGTGGTGATGGGCGATGCCGAGACCGGGCAGCTGCCCGGGGCGCTGCGCTACGAGGACCTGATGGAGGAAGCGGGGGAGGGGGGCTACGACTACCCCGAGCTGGACGAGCGCGCGGCGGCGGCGCTCTGCTACACGAGCGGCACCACGGGGAACCCGAAGGGCGTGCTGTACTCGCACCGCTCGATCAGCCTGCACTCGACCGCCACGATGTTCAGGGACGGCCTGGGGCTGAGTCGCAGCGATCGCGCGCTCGTCGTGGTGCCGATGTTCCACGCAAACGCTTGGGGGCTGCCGCACGGCGCGGCTCTGGCGGGAGCGGACCTCGTGATGCCGGATCGCTATCTGGGGGCGGAGCCGCTGGTCGGCCTGATCGAGTCGCAGCGCCCGACGCTGATGGGCTGCGTGCCGACGATCTTCTCCGACGTGCTGCGCTATGCCGACGAGCACGAGCAGGTGGACCTGTCCTCGCTCACGAACGCGACCTGCGGCGGCTCGGCGGTGCCGCGGCAGCTGATGAAGGACTTCGAAGAGCGCCACGGCGTGCGCATCTTCCAGGCGTGGGGCATGACGGAGACGAGCCCGGTCGCGACCTTCTGCCGCCCGCCGGAAGGCGAGCACGACGATGAGTACTGGGACATGCGCGCAAAGCAGGGCCGGCCGCTGCCGTGGGTCGAGCTGAGGCTCTTGGACGACGAGGGCGCCGAGGTGCCGCGCGATGGAAGCTCGACCGGCGAGATCGAGGTGCGCGGGCCGTGGATCGCAGCGGCGTACTTCCGCGAGGAGGATGGCGGCGAGAAATTCGACGAGGGCTGGTTGCGCACGGGCGACATCGCGACGGTCGACGAGCAGGGCTATGTGCAGATCACGGACCGCTCGAAGGACGTGATCAAGTCGGGGGGTGAGTGGATCTCCTCCGTGGAGCTGGAGAACGAGCTGATGTCGCATCCGCACGTCGTCGAGGCCGCTGTGATCGCCAAGCCGGACGAGCGCTGGGCGGAGCGGCCGCTGTGCTGCGTGGTGCTCCAGGAGCAGTGTGACACCGGCCCGGAGGAGCTGCTCGAGCACCTGCGCGGGCGCGTCGCGAAGTTCTGGCTTCCGGACGAGTTCGCGTTCGTCAGCGAGATCCCGAAGACGAGCGTCGGCAAGTTCGACAAGAAGGTGCTGCGCGGCCAGCTCGCCGAAGGTAGCCTCGAGGGGCGCGTCAAGGTCACATAACACCGTGGTTTGGCCCGCACTTTCGGAGGGAAACGGTTGCTCGGGCCTTCATTGCCGACCGGCTCAGGTGATAGACGTTGCAGTGCAGCAGGCAGGCGCCGCCCTGCGAACAGCTAACGGAAGCAGAGCCTCAAGAGTGCAATCGCAGGAACCGTCACTAAAGGAGCTCCGCCCGCGGGGCCGAAACACCCACCACACCAGCAAACGGAGGTTGGCATGACTCGGAGCGACGTCATGGCCTCGAGCAGGCCACTGACAGCAGGCGCAGCGCCCAAGCGGACACGATCCAGCGTTCTGCGCGGGCTTGCGGTCCTGCCGATCGTGCTGTTGATGGCGATGGCGCTGCTCTCGCCCGCCACATCCATCGCCGCAGAATCGAACACGAGCTCCGGCTACAACCAGGAACCGAACAAGCCGTCGACCGGCACGTCGCCCTCGAAAGAAACGACGACGCCGAGCAAAGAAACGACGCCGAGCAACGAAACCACGCCGAGCACGACGTCGTCGACGACCACCACCACGCCGACAAGCAAAGCCCTGCCCTTCACCGGTTTCGACCTGCGTTGGAGCTTCGGCATCGGCCTGTTGCTGATCGGAGCAGGCTTCTCGATCGTGATGATCCAGCGCCGTCAGCGTCGCGAGAGCGGCAGCTAAGCGCTCCGCGACGGCAGACGTGCACAAAACGAACCGCCGGCCCTGAGCCGGCGGTTCTGTTTTGCGCCGGGGCGGCCTTGAACATCCAGCGCACCGTCGCCGACCTGATCGGCGCGGAGGGCGAGGTCGTCGTGTTGCGAGCAGGCGCGGCGCGGCGGCTGCGCCTCGTCGTGCGCGAGCTCGATTAGCCGCGGTCGTCGCCTGCCAGGTGCGTTTCGTGACGAGACCCTGCTACGCTCTGCCGTGAGTCAGTTTCGTCAAAAAACTCTTAGGAGGCAGCGTGTCGAGGCGAACGGCGGCGCATCAGCTGGGGCGAGAGGTCGTGATCGTGGAGGCGGCACGCACCCCGATCGGTCGCGGGCACAGCGAGAAGGGGATCTTCAAGGAGGTGCATCCCAACGAGCTGCTCGGCGCGAGCTACCGCGCGGTGATCGAGCGGGCGGGCATCGAGGCCGGGCTGGTCGAGGACGTGGTCGCCGGCTGCGTGTCCCAGGTCGGCGAGCAGTCGAACAACGTCGCGCGCAACGCATGGCTGCAGGCGGGCCTGCCGGTCGGAACGCCGGCGGCGACGGTCGATCGGCAGTGCGGCTCGGGACAGCAGGCAGTGAGCTACGCGGCGGGACTGATCGCGGCGGGCGTACACGACGTGATGATCGGCGCGGGCGTGGAGCACATGGGACACGTGCCGATGGGCTCGAACGTCGCACAGCAGGAGCTGGGCACGCCCTTCCCGAAGGAGCTGATGGACCGTTACGAGCTGGTCCCGCAGGGTCTGTCCGCGGAGCTGATCGCCGAGCGCTGGGAGGTCCCGCGCTCCGAGCAGGATGAGCTCGGCCTGCGCTCGCACCAGCTGGCGGCGCGCGCCACGCAGGAGGGTCGCTTCGACCGCGAGATCATTCCCTTCGAGATCGACGGGGCCACGGTTGCGGCCGATCAGGGCATCCGTTTCGACACGAGCCTCGAGGCGCTCGCGGCGCTGAAGCCGGCGTTCAAGACCGACGGAACCGTGACGGCGGGCAATTCCTCGCAGATCTCCGATGGCGCGGCTGCGGTCCTGCTGATGGCGCGCAAGAAGGCCGACGAGCTGGGCCTGACAGCGCGCGCGCGGATCTTCGACGCGACGACCGTCGGCGTCGACCCGGTGATCATGCTGACCGGGCCGATCCCGGCGACGAAGAAGCTACTCGAGCGCAACGGCATGACGATCGGCGATCTCGACCTGATCGAGATCAACGAGGCGTTCGCCTCCGTCGTGTGCGCGTGGCGGCGCGAGTTGAGCCCGGACATGGACAGGGTCAACGTGAACGGCGGCGCGCTCGCGCTCGGCCACCCGCTCGGCTCCTCGGGCGCGCGCCTGCTGACGACGCTGCTGCACGAGCTCGAGCGCGCCGATCGCGAGATCGGGCTCGTGACGATGTGCACCGCCGGCGGCACCGGCACGGGTACGCTGCTGCAGCGGATCTAGCGTCTCGCCGCATCCGCTATAACGCGCTGATGGTCGGCCCTCGCGAGATCGTCCCCGGCGTCTACGGACTCGGCACGGAGAAGGTCAACTGGTACCTCGTCGAGTCGGGCGGCGAGCTGACTGCTGTCGATGCGGGGCTGCCGGCATTCGCGGACACACTCGAGGCGGACCTGAAGCAGATCGGCTTCACGCCCGGCGACGTCAAGGCGCTCGTGCTGACGCACTCCGACGGTGACCACACGGGCCTCACCCGTACGCTCGCCGGCGCGGGTGCACGCGTGCTGATCCACGAGGACGACCAGGACACGTTGCGCAAGCCGCGCGCGAAGGGCGGAGACGGCAGCCCGGTGAACCTGCTGCCGTACCTGATCCAGCCCGGCCTGTGGAGCCTGTTCGTGCACATGGGGCGGCGCGGCGGCGCCAAACCGCTGTCGTTCGACGGCGCCGAGACCTACACGGGCGGCCAGCGCCTGAACGTTCCCGGTAGCCCGCTCACGATCCACACGCCCGGCCACACGCCTGGCCACAACGCGCTGCTGTTCGAGGAGCGCGGCGCGCTGTTCGTCGGCGACGCGCTCTGCACGTGGAACCCCGTGTTCGGTGGCACAGGGCCGCAGCTGATGCCGAAGGCCTTCAACGTGAGCACGAGCCAGTGCCTGCACTCGCTCAAAGCGATCGAGGACCTGACGGCGGACGTGGTGCTGCCGGGCCATGGCGAGCCCTGGGTGGGCACGCCCGCGAGCGCCGTCGCCGAGGCGCGCGGACGAGCCTGAGCCACCTGGTCAGTCGCCCTCGGCGGCCGTCCACGGAGACTGTGCAGGAGCGTTCTGCAGCGCCTGGCGCAGCAGACCCAGCAGCTGCTCGCGCTCGGCGGGGTTGAGTCCGCGCAGGACCTCGTCCTCGACCTGCGCCACGATCCGCCGTGCGCTGCGCAGGGCCCGTGCTCCAGCGGCGGTGATGGTGAGTTCTCGTGCGCGGCGATCTCTCGGGTGCGGGCGGCGCTCGGCCAGGCCTTTGGCTTCGAGCTCGTCTACGAGCAGCACCATCGTGCTGCGGTCGATGCCCATCGCCGCGCCGATCTCCTGCTGGTTGGCGCCCTCGCGCGCGCCTAGGACGTTGAGCAGCCCGAACAGCGCGGGGGTGAGTTCGAGCGTGACGAGCGCCTCGGCGGCGC
>DASWSH010000055.1:0-14333 GCA_036402735.1 Solirubrobacteraceae bacterium
GGTCTCGGCGATGATGCGCCGCTTGCCCATGCGGCGCGCCAGCAGCGCCTGTCCCAGCGCGTTGTTGATCTTGTGCGAGCCGGTGTGGTTGAGGTCCTCGCGCTTCAGGTACACCGGGCGCCCGACGCGCTCGGAGAGGCGACCGGCGAGATAGAGCGACGATGGCCGCCCCGCGAAGTCGCGGAGCAGAAGATCCAGTTCGGCGCGGTAGCCCGGGTCGGCGCGCGCGGCCAGCCACGCCTGCTCCAGCTCCGCGAGCGCCGGCATCAGCGTCTCGGGCACGAACTGCCCTCCGTACTGCCCGAAGCGGTGCTCGACCGCCGGCTCGGCGCCGCTCAACTCTGTCCCGCCACCGGGTGTGCCGGCTGCTCCGCGGCGGCGGCGCTGCTTCCACCCGGATCCTCTGCCGTCGCGCGCACGGCTGCGAACAGCGCCGCCATCTTCTCGCGGTCCTTGTGTCCGGGAGCGGACTCGGTGCCGCTGGCGCTGTCGACGGCGTAAGGATGGACCGCGGCGATCGCCGCGGCCACGTTGCTCGCGTCGAGCCCGCCGCTGAGGATCAGCGGCACCTGCGTGCGCCGCTGCGAGAGCAGGCTCCAGTCGAATGTCGCGCCGGTGCCGCCACGCAGCTGCGGGCGCTCGGGCGAGCGTGCGTCGAGCAGGTGGTAGTCGACGTGGAAGCGTTCGCTCGCGCGCAGGTCGCCGGGCCCGGAGATCTGCATCGCACGGATCACACGCGCGCCCGTGCGGCGTGCGACCTCGGCGCAGTACGCCGGGCCCTCGTCGCCGTGCAGCTGCACCATGCTCAGCCCCAGCTCGCGGCCGACGCGCGCCACCTCGTCGAGCGGCGCGTTGACGAACACGCCGCACAGCTCGGTGCGCCGGCGAAGCGCGGCGGCGATGCGCGCGGCCTGCTCGGGCGAGCAGCGGCGCGGGCTGTCCTCGTAGAAGATCATGCCCAGCGCCCACGCTCCCATCTGCTCGGCCGCCTCGGCGTCGTCGAGGTTGGTGAGCCCGCAGATCTTCACCCTCGTCGCGCGCTGGCGCGCGAGCGGGTCATCGGCTGCGCTCGTCATGCCTGAACGGTAGCGGCGCGCGCGAGCAGTGGCGGGGCGAGGCGAGGCCGGTCGCCCGCCCTCCCCGGGGGCGACCGGGGAGGGGCGGACGCTTCAGAGGCGTCCTTGAGAGCGCGCTCAGCCTTCGGGGGTGTTCGGGTTCGGCACCGAGTTGGGCCGCGCGCCGAGCGTGACTTCGACTGTCATCGCTTTGTATCCACCCGAGCCGTCGGCGCGTTCGAGGCCGATCTTGACCTTCTGACCGGGCTTGTCGGCCGCGACATCGTTCGCGAGATCTTCGGAGCTGTTCACGGTCTTGCCGTCGATCGAGCGGACGATGTCGCCGCCGACCGCGATCTGGCCGTTTTCGCTGGCGGTGTTGATCGTGCCGCCTTTGATGCCGGCCTTGGCGGCAGCGGTGCCCTTCTGCACGGTCTGCACGAGCGCGCCGCTCTTGGCCTTGAGGTTGAGTGCGGACAGCGACTGGTCGATCGTGACCGAGGTCAGACCGAGGTAGGCGCCACGAACCGTGCCGCCTTTCTCGAGCTGGCGGATCTCGCTTTTGGCGGTGTCGATCGGCACGGCGAAGCCGATGCCGACGCTGCCGCTGCCGCTGCCGCCGGTCTCGATCTGCGAGTTGATGCCGATCACACGGCCGCCCGTGTCGAGCAGCGGGCCGCCCGAGTTACCGGGGTTGATCGGCGCATCGGTCTGCAGCACGTTCGTGATCGTGAAGCCGTTGGGCGCCGTGATCTTCCGCTGCAGCGCGGAGATCACACCGGTTGTCAGCGTCCGTTCGAGGTCGAACGGGTTGCCGATCGCGTACACCGGGTCGCCGACCTGCACGCCGCTGGAGCTGCCGAGCTGCAGGGGGTGCAGCGTCACGCCGTCCGGGTGGATGCGCAGCACGGCGAGATCGTTGGAGGGATCCTTGCCGACGACCTGCGCTTCGACCGTCTTGCCTTTTTCGAAGCTGACCGTGACCTTGATGGCGTTCTCGATCACGTGGTAGTTCGTGAGGATCGTGCCGTTGGAGTCGATCACGATGCCCGAGCCGGTCGCCGTCCCCTGACGCTGCGATTCGCCGAACGGGTTGAACGGCGATTCGGTTTTCTGCACGATCGTCGAGGTGATGAAGGCGACGCCGGGCGCGTCTTTGACGTAGACCTGGTGGGGCGTCATCGCGACGCTGGTCTGCGAGGCGTTGGAGGGAGCCGCGGGCGCGGCCTGCACCGTGGTCACGGTGGTGTGGTCTTCGCCGAGGCCGCCGGCCGCGGCGATCACCGCTACGACGATGCCGCCGCCGATCAGGGCGGAGACGAAGGGAATCAGGAAGAGTCTTTTCATTTCAAGCAAGGATGAGAGTGCGGTGTGAAGGGTTTATAAAGTTCCGAGAGGCAGTTCCTAAAAGCTCAAGGGGTGCCTCTCAGCTCCCTCACAGCCTCGGCGGGATCGGGCGCGCGCATCAGCGTCTCGCCGACGAGCGCGGCGTGAACGCCCTGCGCCTCGAGCGCGGCAAGCTGCTGACGCTGCGAGATGCCGGACTCCGAGACTACGAGCGCGTCGGGCGGCATTCGATCGAGCAGTCGCTCGGTGCGCTCGAGTTCGACGCTGAAGTCGCGCAGGTCGCGATTGTTCACGCCGATGATCTGCGCGCCCAGCGCGGCGGCGCGCTCGAGCTCCTCGCCGTCGTGCACCTCGACGAGCACGTCGAGGCTCAGCTCGCCGGCGGCGGCGTGCAGCTCGCACAGCTCGGCCTCGGCGAGCGCCGCGACGATCAGCAGCACCGCGTCGGCGCCCGCCGCGCGAGCCTCGTGAAGCTGGTAGACGTCCACCACGAAGTCCTTGCGCAGCAGCGGCAGCGCGCAGGCGGCGCGTGCGCGGCGCAGGTCCTCCAGCGAGCCGCCGAAGTTGGCTTCCTCCGTGAGGATCGAGGCTGCAACCGCACCGCCGCGCTCGTAGGCGCCGACGATGGACTCGAGATCGGGGGCCGCATGCAGGGCGCCGGCCGACGGCGAGCGGCGCTTGAACTCGCCGATCACGCCGATGCCCGGCGCCGCCAGCGCATCGCGCAGGCGCCCGGCCCCGAGCCGTGCCCCGGCGCTTGCATCGCTGTCCGCCGTCTCCGCCAGCAGCTGCTCGAGCGGGCGCTCACGGCGACGGCGCAGCACGGTCTCGCGCGTTTCGGCCAGGATCCTCTCCAGCACGGTGCCGGCGACGCCGCTCACGGGCAGCGCCCCGCGGCGCTGCGCCCGTGGCGCGCCGCTCGACGGCGATGCCCGCTCACGTCGCCTGCTTGACCGGCGCGTGGCGCAGGCTCGCCTGCACGAATGCGTCGAGCGCCGCCAGCGCGCGACCGTCGGCGATCGCCTCGCGAGCCGCGACGACGCCCTCGGCGATGCTGTCGGCCGCGCCCGCCGCGTAGATCGCAGCTCCGGCGTTGATCGCGGCCAGCGCCTCCCCCGGCGGGCGGCCGCGCCCATCGCCGCCGTCGCCGAAGATTCGCCGCGTCAGTTCCGCGTTCTCCTGCGGAGTGCCGCCGGGGAGCTGCTCCCCGCCGTCGGGCTCGACGCCGACCTCCTGCGGCTGCAGCACGTAGGAGCGCAGCTCGCCGCCGGCGACCTCGACGACTTTGGTGGGCGCGCTGGAGGAGACCTCGTCGAGGCCGTCATCGCTGCAGACGAGCAGCGCGCGGTCCACGCCGAGCGCTGCGAGCGCGCCGGCCATCGTCTCGAGGAAGCGCGCGTCCGCGACGCCCAGCAGCTGCCGGCGCGCGCCGGCCGGGTTCGTGAGCGGGCCGAGCAGGTTGAAGATCGTGCGCACGGCCAGCTCGTGGCGCACCGGCACGACGTAGCGCGTGGCCTGGTGGTGCGCGGGCGCGAACATGAAGCCGAAGCCCGACTCCGCGATGCAGGCCGCGACCTGCGGCGGACCGAGGTCGATGCGCGCGCCCAGCGCTTCGAGCAGGTCCGCCGACCCGGAGCGGCTGGTGGCGGAGCGGTTGCCGTGCTTGGCGACCGCGCAGCCCGCGCCCGCGGCGATCAGCGCTGCGGTGGTGGAGATGTTGAAGGTGCTGCGCCCGCCGCCCGTGCCCGCGGTGTCGAGCAGGTCGGTGCGGTCGGTCGGCACGTGCGCGGCGAGCCGGCGCATCGTGCGCGCCAGGCCCGTCAGCTCCTCGACGGTCTCGCCCTTCGTGCGCAGCGCGATCAAAAAGCCGGCGATCTGGATCTCGGAGGCGTCGCCGTGCATGATCTCGGCCAGCACCGCCGCGGTCCGATCCGCGCTGAGGTCCTCACCGGAGGCGAGCGCGTCGATCGCGTCGGTGAGCGTCGCGTTGGGCATCAGCGCTGCTCCAGGAAGTTCGCGAGCAGCTCGCGGCCCTGTTCGGTCAGCACGGACTCCGGGTGGAACTGCACGCCCTCCGCAGGCAGCTCGCGGTGTCGCAGCGCCATCAGCACGCCGCCGCCGCGCGCGGTCTCGAGCAGGCAGGCGGGCAGCACATCGTCGACGACCAGCGAGTGGTAGCGGCCGACCGTGAGCTGCTCGCGCAGGCCGGAGAAGATCGTCATGCCGTCGTGGCTGATCGTGGTGGCCTTGCCGTGGATCGGCTCGTGCAGCTTGACGGTGCCGCCGAAAGCCTGCGCCAGCGACTGATGACCGAGGCACACGCCCAGCGTCGGCACGCCCGCCTCGGGAAAGCGGCGCACCACCTCGAGCGAGATGCCGGCCTGCGTCGGCGTGCACGGCCCGGGCGAGACCACGCATCGGTCGTATCCCCGTGCGAGCAGCTGCTCCGCCGTGGCGCGGTCGTTGCGCACCGTCTCGACCTCCGCGCCCAGCTCGCCGAGGTACTGCACGAGGTTGTAGGTGAACGAGTCGTAGTTGTCGAGGACCAGCACCTTCATCGACATCCGTGCTCCCTGGCTCTCACGGCCACTCAGCCTGCTCGCAGGCGAGCGCCACCGCGCGGACGGCGGCGGACATCTTCGCGACCGACTCCTCGTACTCGTAGTCGGGGCGCGCGTCGGCGACGGTGCCGCCGCCGGCCTGCACGTGGGCGACGCCGTCCTTGACGACGACGGTGCGGATGTGGATCGCGGTGTCGAGGTCGCCGCCGTAGGAGACCCAGCCGATCGCGCCGCCGTAGCCGCCGCGCTTGACGGGCTCGAGCTCGTCGATGATCTGCATCGCGCGCACCTTCGGCGCGCCGGAGAGCGTGCCCGCCGGAAGCACCGAGCGCAGCGCGTCGAGCGCTCCCACGCCCTCGCGCAGCGTGCCGGAGACGGAGGAGACGATGTGCATGACGTGGCTGTAGGACTCGATCGCCATCAGCTCGTCCACCTGCACGGTGCCGTACTCGCACACGCGGCCGAGGTCGTTGCGGCCGAGATCGACGAGCATCACGTGCTCGGCGCGCTCCTTCTCGTCGGCGATCAGCTCGGCCTCGATGCGGCGGTCCTCCTCCGGGTCGGCTCCGCGCGGGCGGGTTCCGGCGATCGGCTTCGTGCTGACGCGCCGCCCGCTGACCGTCAGCAGCGGCTCGGGGCTGGCGCCGGCGATCTGGAAGTCGCCGAAGTCCAGGAAGTACATGTAGGGGCTGGGGTTGACGGCGCGCAGGCCGCGGTAGATCGAGAACGCCTCGACCGGCGAGGCCGCCGACCAGCGCTGCGAGGGCACGACCTGGAAGGCGTCGCCGGCGCGGATGTACTCGATGATGCGGGTGACGATCGCTTCGAACTGCTCGCGCTGCATGTTCGAGCGGAACTCCGGCACCTCGCGCGCAGCACCGGGCTGCGGCCGGCGCCGCGGCACCGGTCCCGTCAGCGCCTCGCGCACGTCGGCGATCCTCCCGGCCGCCGCTGCGTACGCGCGCTCGAGGTCCGGCTCCGCGTCGAGGTTGGCGTTGGCGAGAATCGTGGTCGTGTGCTTCAGGTGGTCGAACACCACCAGCGTGTCGGTGAGCATCAGGGCCATGTCGGGCAGGCCGAGCGGATCGGGGTTCACGTCCGGCAGCGGCTCGACGGAACGCACGAGGTCGTAGCCGAACACTCCGACGGCGCCGCCGGCGAACGGCACCGGCCCGGCCGCGGCGGCGACCGGCGCCTGCTCGAAGCGCGCGAGCCGCTGCGCGGCGAGCGCGTAGGGGTCGCCGCCGTCGGCGAGCGACCAGCGCAGCACGTCGTGCGGCGCGAAGCCGATGAACGACCAGCGCCCGACACGCTGACCCTGCTCGGCGGACTCCAGCAGGAAGGCGGGCCCGCCCGGGTCGAGCGCGCGCAGCTTCAAAAACGCCGACACCGGCGTCTCGCAGTCCTCCACGAACGTCACGCTCAGCGGGATCAGGTTGTGGTTCAGCGCAAGCTCGGCGGCGTGCTCGAGCGAGGGAACCACCTCCAGCGCCCCCACGCGGCCGGCCTCGCGCGGGCCCCGCGAAGGCTGGCCCTCAGCGACGGCCATCGAGCACACGCTCGGCATCCGAGAGCGAGCGATCGCGTGAGCGCAGCAGCACGAGCAGGTGGTAGAGCACGTCGGCGGCCTCTTCGTCGACGCGCTCGTCGGTCTCCTCGCGTGCGGCGCGGCTGACCTCCTCGGCCTCCTCCATCACCTTCTCGCCGATGCGGGCGGGCGCGTCGAGCAGCTCGACCGTGTAGGAGCCGGCGGGCCGCTCGCGCTGACGGTCGCGCAGCGTGCGCTCGAGGCCGGGAAGCATCTCGTGCGGTGCGCGCGGCGCGAGCTCTCCGCGGTGGAAGCAGGTGCGCTCGCCGGTGTGGCAGGCGGGGCCCGCGGGCTGGACGAGCGCCAGCAGCGCATCGCCGTCGCAGTCCACGCGCAGTGCACGCACTGCCTGGGTGTTGCCGCTGGTGGCGCCCTTGTGCCACTGCTCTGCGCGGGAGCGGCTCCACAGGTGCAGCTCGCCGCTCTCGCGCGTGCGGTGCAGCGCCTCGGCGTTCATGTAGGCCAGCGTCAGCACCTCGCCGCTGTCCCAGTCCTGCACGATGCACGGCACCAAGCCGTCGCTGTCGTAGCTGATCAGATCCTCGACGGCCGCCTCTGCTGCGCTCATCGCACGATTGTAGGTCGCGCCGAACGCGCGCGGTTTCGGAAAGACTGCGGACCGATGCAGGGACTTCTCGATCGCAGCCTGCTGGTCGTGACCGGCAAGGGCGGCGTGGGCAAGACCACGGTCGCGGCGGCGCTCGGGCTGCTTGCTGCCGGGCGAGGCAGGCATACGACAGTGGTCGAGCTCGGCGAGCAGAGCCGGCTCTCGCTGCTGTTCGGGCGCCGCGCAGCGGAGCCGGGCTCGGCAACGGAGCTGACCGAGCGCCTCAGCTCGCTGTCGGTCGACATGGACCGCGCGCTGCTCGAGTGGCTGCAGGCCTTGGGCGGGCGCGTGTCCGGGCGCGTGCTCGCGTCGAGCGGCACGTTCCAGTACTTCACCGCTGCCGCGCCGGGCGCGAAGGAGCTGATCACGATGGTCAAGATCGCGAACATGACGCGCGCGCGGGGCCGTGGCCGAGGCCGTGCGGCCGCGCGGCCGCTCGTGATCCTCGACGCGCCCGCCACCGGACATGCGCTGGGGATGCTGCGCTCGCCCGAGACGTTCGGCGCGATCGCGCGGGTCGGGCCGGTCGCGCGCCAGACCGCGCAGCTCGGCGAGCTGCTGCGCGACCACGCGCGCAGCGCCTACATCGCCGTCGCGCAGGGCGCTGAGATGGCCGTGACCGAGACGCTCGAGCTGCAGCAGGGGCTCGTGCAGGCGCTCGGGCGCGAGCTCGACGCGGTGGTCGTCAACGCGCTGCTGCCGCGGCGCTTCAGTGCCGAGGAGATGCGTCGCATCGAAGCGCTTGCGCCGAGCAGGGGCAGGAAGGGCGAGCTGTTCGGCGCGGCGATGCGCGCGGCGCGCGAGGTGCACGAGCGCGGGCGCTACCAGCACGGCCAGCTGGCGCGGCTGCGCCGTCGCGGCATGAACGTCAAGACGCTGCCCTTCCACTGGGGCGCGGAGCTGGACCTGGCGGCTGTGCGCGAGCTGGCGGAGAAGCTCGGGCGCGAGATCTAGAGCGCGGCCTAGGTGATGCCGAGGCGGTCGAGCAGCGCGTCGTCGGCGCGCCAGTCGCGGCGCACGCGCACGGACAGATCGAGATGCACGCGCGCCTCCAGGGCGCGCTCGAGCTCCTTGCGCGCCGCGATGCCGATCGCCTTGATCATGCGCCCGCCGGCACCGACCAGGATCGCCTTCTGGGACTCGCTCTCCACCCAGATCAGCGCGCGGATGCGCTCCAGCCCGTTCTCGCGCCGCTCGACCTCCTCGACCACGACCTCCGCCGCGTGGGGCACCTCTTGGAAGGTGCGCCTGATCACCGCCTCGCGGATCAGCTCCGCGATCAGCTGCTCGGTGGGCTGGTCCGAGCGCGCGCCCGGCTCGAACAGGAACGGCCCGTCCGGCATCAGCGAGGCGAGGTGGGAGATCAGCTGATCGACGCCGGTGCCGCTGCGGGCGGAGACCGGGAAGATCTCGCCGTCGAGCTGCAGCGCCGCAGCATCCTCGAGCACGGCGAGCAGCGGCGCGCGCGCGAGCCGGTCGATCTTGTTGACGGCGATCGCGACCGGCGTCTCGGCGGCCGCGAGCTGGTGGGCGATGAAGCGGTCGCCGGGGCCGACGCCCTGCTCGCCGTTGACGATCAGCAGCGTCGCGTCGGCGTCGTTCATCTCCTGCTGCACGCGCCGCGCCATGCGCGAGGTGAGCACGTCGCGCGGGCGCTGCACGCCCGGCAGGTCGACGAGCACGAGCTGGCAGTCGCCGTGGACGAGCACGCCGCGGATCGCGCGCCGCGTAGTCTGCGGCCGGTCGGAGACGATCGCGATCTTCTCGCCCACGACGGCGTTGACGAACGTCGACTTGCCGACGTTGGGCCGCCCGGCGAGTGCGACGAAGCCGCTGCGGCTCAACGCCGCGCTTCCCGCAGCAGCTCGTCCTGCAGCGCCAGCATCTCGCCGTCGTCCGTCTCGTGGTCCATGCCGAGCAGATGCAGCATGCCGTGCACGATCGCCTCTTCGAGGTCGACCGTGTGGCGCGGGCAGATCACGATGTCGCCGAGCTCGCGCGGCGCCCCGCCCGGCGGCTCCTCCACACCGTCGATCGGGAACGAGAGCACGTCGGTCGGTTCGGCTTTGCCACGGTGGCGCGCGTTGAGGCGCTCGATCTGCTCGGCGTCGACGTACTGCACCGCGACGTGGCCGTCGTGGATCCCGCGGCTGGAGGCGGCGAGGCTGCAGAGCCGGTGCACGCGATCCGGCGCCGGAGCCTGCTCAGCGAGGCTCGTGCCCAGCAGCTCGACATCGATCATCTCCGTCAGGCGCTGCGAATCGCGGCGGGGCCCTGCTCGGAGGCGGGACGCGAGTGCGTGTCGTAGGCCTCGACGATGCGCTGCACGAGCTTGTGGCGGACGACGTCCTCGCCGCCGAAGCGGACGAACTCGACACCCTCGACCTCGTCGAGGATGTCGCCGACGACGATCAGCCCGGACTGCTGCTCGCGCGGGAGGTCGACCTGCGTGATGTCACCGGTGACGACCATCTTCGAGCCGAAGCCGAGGCGCGTGAGGAACATCTTCATCTGCTCGGGCGTCGTGTTCTGGGCCTCGTCGAGGATCACGAACGAGTCGTTCAGCGTGCGGCCGCGCATGAACGCGAGCGGCGCGATCTCGATCACGCCCCGCTCCAGGTGCTGGGTGACCTTCTCGGGATCGAGCATGTCGTGCAGCGCGTCGAACAGCGGGCGCAGATACGGGTCGACCTTGGCCATCAGGTCGCCCGGCAGGAAGCCGAGCCGCTCGCCGGCCTCGACGGCCGGGCGGGTGAGGATGATGCGGTTGACCTCGTGGCGTGACAGCGCCGCGGCCGCCATCGCAACGGCGAGGAACGTCTTGCCGGTACCGGCGGGGCCAACGCCGAAGGTGATCGTGGAGCGGCGGATCGAGTCGACGTAGCGCTTCTGGTTGACGCTCTTGGGCGCCACGCGCAGGCCGCGGTGCGACCACACCACGTCCTCCAGCACGCGCGCGGGCGATTCGTGCGCGTCGAGCGCGCCCGTCACCGCAGTGATCGTGCCGGGCCCGATCTGGTGGCCGCGCGCGATCAGGTCGGACAGCTCGCGCACCACGCGTTCGCCGAGCACCGTCTCGGGCTCCTCGCCGTCGAAGGTGATGAGGTTGCCGCGCAGGTACACGCGGCAGTCGAGGTGTGACTCGAGCGCGCGCAGCACGGCATCCTGACTGCCGGCCAGCTCGGTCGCGACTTCGTTGGAGAGCTCGATCTGGGTTCTCATGCGAGCGCGGAGCGCACCAGCCCGGACACGCGCTTGCCGTCGGCGCGGCCGTCTACGGCGGCCATCGCGGTGCGCATCGCCGCACCCATGTCCTTGGCGGATTGCGCGCCGCTGTCGCGCACCGCCTGCGCGACGATCGCCTGCAGCTCCTCCTCGGAGAGCTCCGCAGGCAGGTAGCCGGCGATCATCTCGCTCTCCGCCTCCTCGCCGCCCGCGAGATCCTCGCGCCCGCCCTCGCGGTAGGCACGTGCTGCCTCCTGGCGGCGCTTGCGCTCGCGGCGCAGCACGGCGAGCTCGTCGTCCGAGCCCTCCTTGGCCGCCTTCTGCAGCTCCGAGAGCACCAGCCGCAGCGCTCCGACCTTCTGTTTCTCCCCTGCGCGCATCGCGCTCTGGAGGTCGGTTTTGATCTGCTCAGCTATCGCCATCCACCATTCAGGATACGCAGGACGGGACCGTCAATCGAGGTCCTCGTCGCGCTGCAGCGGCGTGGGACTGCCGAGGCGGCCGGGTGAGGAGGGGTCGCGTCCGAAGATCAGCGCGACGTTCCAGTCGGTGAGCAGCCGCAGCCGCCGACCGAGGCCGGGCATCAGCAGCAGGTGGTAGGTGCGCGCAATCAGCCACGCGGGGAAGCCGCGCCAGGGGATCCCGAGCGTGATCGCGACGGCCTTGCCGTTGCCGAGCTCGGCGACCACGCCTTTCATCTTGTACGTGAAGGGACGCGCGGGACGGCCGCTGAGCGCAGCGGCGACGTTACGGGCGACGAGCCGGCCCTGGCGGATCGCGTGCTGCGCGGTCGGCGGGCAGGCCTGGCCGTCGCGCGCGGGGTCGGGCACGGCTGCGCAGTCGCCGATCGCCCACACGCGCGCGCCGCCCTCAGCCGCGCTCGCGGGCAGGCTCGTAGGATCGACTGCCATCGTCGCGTCGACGACGATGCGCCCCGTGCGGTCGAGCGGCAGGCCGAGCTTGGCGACGAAGGGGCTGGGCCTGACCCCGGCCGTCCAGACGACGGTGCGGCTCGCCACACTTGCGCCGTCGGAGAGGACCGCGGCTGTGTCGGTGATCTCCTCGAGCGTGGTCCTGGTGCGCACCTCGATGCCACGGCGGCACAGCTCGCGTTCGGCGAACGACGACAGCGACTCGGGCACCTCCAACATGATGCGCTCGCGTGCCTCGACGAGCACCCAGCGCATCCCCTGCGCGCGGCAGCGCGGGTACAGCTCGATGCTCTGGACAGCGAAGTCCTGCAGCTCGGCCAGGCCCTCCACCCCGGCGTAGCCGGCGCCGACGAACACGAAGCCGAGGTAGGGCGCGCGCTCGGCGGGATCTTCGAGCGTCTCGGCTATGTCGAGGCATTCGAGCACCTGGTTGCGCAGCGCGGTGGCATCCGAGAGCGACTTGAAGCCGATGCCGTGCTCGGCCAGCCCGGGCACCGGCAGCGTGCGCGAGATCGAGCCGAGCGCGATCACGAGCTGGTCGTAGGGCAGGTCCACCTCGGCGCCGTCGATGCGGCGCACGCTGACGGTGCGCGCGCCAGGATCGGCGGCGGTGAGGCAGCCGATCACGAGCTCGGTGCGGCGCAGCTGGGCGCGCAGCGGCACGACGACGTGCCGGGGATCGAGCGCGGCGCCCGCCGCGCCCGGGAGCAGCGGCGTGTAGAGCATGAAGTTCGAGTCGTTGACCAGAGTCACACGCGTGCTCTGCGCCGGGAGCAGCCGCTCCAGCGCGCGAGCTGCATATAGGCCGCCGAAGCCGCCGCCGGCGATCACGACCTGCCAGGCCACACCGACAGAATAGGGTGCTGTCCGTGAACGACTCCCTATACGACAAAGCCCTTTCGCCCTTTCTCGCCGAGACGGAGCGACTGCGCCCGGCGCAGGCAGAAGTGATCGACGCTCACACGCACCTCGGACTCGACGAGGATGGGCGCTCGCTGACGCTCGAACAGCTGCTGCACCAGCTGGACATGGCGCAGGCGCGCCGCGCCTGCGTGTTCCCGCTGCACGACCCGGAGCGCAAGCCCGCATATCGCCTGCCCAACGACCGCGTGCTCGCGTGGACGGCGGAAAGCGAGGGCCGGCTCGTCCCTTTTTGCCGTCTCGATCCCGCCGAAGAAGCGCTGGTGGAGGCCGAACGCAGCCTCGCCGCGGGGGCGAAGGGGATCAAGCTGCATCCGCGTGCGCAGGAGTTCGTGTTCGACGGCGGCGCGCTGGACGCCGTCTTCGCGCTGGCCGAAGACGCGAAGGTGCCGGTGCTGATCCATGCCGGACGCGGGCTGCCGCCGCTCGCCGACGGGCTCGCGGACCTGGCGCTGCGCCATCCGGGCACCGTGCTGATCCTCGCGCACGGCGCGATCTGCGACCAGGGCATCCTCACCACGCGCCTGGCCGATCACCCGGGGGTGCTCTACGACATCTCCTGCTTCTTTCCGCTCGACGTGATCGAGCTGTTCGCGCGAGTGCCTGCGGAGCGCATCGTGTTCGCGTCGGATCCGCCATACGGACTGCCGGCGACGACGCTGTACCTGGCGCTGCGCGTGGCCGACCAGGCAGGCCTCGACGAGGGAACGACGCGGCTGCTGCTGGGTGGCACGATGGCGGCGCTGATCGACGGCGAGCCGTTGCCGGCCACGACGCCGCCGCGGCGGGCTTCGACGGTGACGCTGTCGGGACGGCTCGCGCGCGTGTACGGCTACGCGAGCCTCGTCGGCCCCGCGCTGTTCACGGGCGTGCTCGAGCAGGCCGCGGCGATGCTCGACATGGCGGTCGCGGCGTGCCGGGACCCGGAGCCGGGCGAGGACGCAGCGGAGCTCGAGACGATCGGCCGCGCGCTCGAGGCGGCATCGACGTTGATGACCGAAGAGGGCGGCATCCGCCCGGCGATCGACCTGCTGTACCGCTCGAACGTGCTGGCGGCGACGAAGGTCGCGGACGCCGCCTGACCCCGCGGTGCCGCGCTCAGGCGGCGCTGAGCCAGAGCGCGGCCCATTGGCCGTCGCCGAGGCGCAAGCGCTCGCGCAGCCCGTGCGCGCGGGCGAACGCCTCGAGGACATGCTCCACCTCGTGCTCGAGCAGGCCGCCGGCGATCAGGTGCGCCGGCGCGGCCGGAAGCTTCTCCGCCAGCGCCAGCAGCAGCGGGCGCAGCAGGTTGGCGGTGACGACGCGCGGCGCGGGCGACCACGGCAGCGGGTCGGTGCGAAGGTCGTAGAGACGCGTCTGCAGCTCGACGCCGTTGACAGCCGCGTTCTCTGTGGCGGCGGCGAGGCTCTCGCGCTCGTTGTCGAGAGCCGGCAGCGGGTCGTAGCCGAGCATCGCGGCGGCGATCGCCAGCACGCCGGAGCCGGTGCCCACGTCGAGCAGCGGCCCGCGCGCAGGCTCGGAGGCGGCGAGCTCGAGCAGCAGCTGCAGGCAGAATCGCGTGGTGGCGTGGCCGCCGGTGCCGAACGCCTGGCCGGGGTCGATGACGAGGTCGATCGCGGCGTCCGGCCGGGCATCCTCCCAGGGCGGGCGCACGCGCAGCGGCCCGACGTCGACGGGCCGGTGGAAGAGCTTCCAGCGCTCGGCCCAGTCGTCGGCGACCTCGCGCGTCGAGATCTCCACGAGCGCGACGCCCGCCGCGGCGCGCAGGTCCGGCAGCGCGGGCAGCTCGCCCGGCGCGCCGTAGACCGCGTACTCGACGACGCCGTGCTCGGTGTCGTCGACCTCCTCCACCCCGCCCGGCGCCAGCTCGAGCAGCTCGGCGAGCGCCACCTCGGCGTCCTCGCGCCGGACGCGCACCGCCAGGCGGATCACTTGAGCAGGCGCTTGAGCTTGCCGAGCATCGACTCGCCGCCGCCGTCGAGGTGCTCGCCGTCCAGCGACTCGGCCAGCTGCTCGAAGAGCTCGCGCTGCGAGCGGTCCAGCCGGCGCGGGATGACGACGTTCACCACGACGCGCAGGTCGCCGCGCCGGCCGCGG
>DASWSH010000056.1:0-2883 GCA_036402735.1 Solirubrobacteraceae bacterium
GATGCGCAGGTAGTCGATCACCTCGAGCGGTCCCGCCACGAAGCCGCCGCAGGAGGCGAGCGACTTGGAGAACGTGCCCATGCGCAGATCGACCCGCTCGGCGACCCCGAGCAGTTCGCAGGCGCCGGCGCCGCCCATGCCGAGCACGCCGGCGCCGTGCGCCTCGTCGACCATCAGCCGCGCGCCGTAGCGCTCGCACAGCCCGCAGATCTCGTGCAACGGCGCGATGTCGCCCTCCATCGAGAACACGCCGTCAACCACCACCAGCACGCCGCCGCCGTCGTCCTGCGCGCGCTCGAGCTGCTTCTGCAGCTTCTCCAGCCGGTTGTGGCGGAACGGGCGCAGCTTCGCGCGCGAGAGCAGCGCGCCGTCGAGGATCGAGGCATGGTCGGCAGAGTCGACGATCACCGTGTCGCCGCTCGTCAGCAGCGTGCCCAGCGTGCCCACGTTCGCCTGATGGCCGGTGCTGAACACGATCGCGGCCTCCGTGTCCATCCATTCCGCGATCTCCCGCTCGAGCTCGAGGTGCAGCGGGATCGTGCCGTTCAGCAGCCGCGAGCCGGTCAGGCCGGTCCCGTAGCGGTGCAGCGCGTCCTCCGCGCCCTGCATCACACGCTCGTCGCCGGTCAGGCCGAGGTAGTTGTTGGAGCCCAGCATGATCCGCTCTGCCCCCTCCATCTCGACCACCGGCAGCGCCGGCGACTCGAGCACGTGGAAGTAGGGCAGCACCTCGGCCTCGCGCGCCGCGCGCAGCAGATCCTCGCGCTCGTGGCCGCGAACCTTGGCGAAGACGTCGATCGAGGTCGGCATATAGGGTGGCTGCCCGGTGAGCGTCGAGGTGACAGCGGTCTCGGGCGGGCGTCAGCTGCGGGCGTTCATCGACCTGCCCTTCAGGCTGCATGCTAACCACCCGCTGTGGGTGCCGCCGCTGAAACTCGAGCGGCGACTGTTCCTGAGCAGGCGCATGAACGCCTTCTTCAAGCACGGCGAAGCGGAGTACTTCCTGGCGCGCCGTGACGGCCGTGTCGTCGGGCGGATCACCGCGCACATCAACCACGCGTTCAACGACCACCACGCAAGCCGCTGGGGATGGTTCGGCTTCCTCGAGTTCGAGCAGGATGAGGATGTGCTGCGCGCGCTGCTCGCCGCCGCCGAAGGGTGGCTGCGCGAGCGGGGCTGCGAGCGCATGGTGGGACCGGCCGGCTTCGCGCTCAACGACGAAGGAGGGATCCTCGTCGAGGGCTACGACCTGCGGCCGATGATCCTCCAGCCCTGGCACCCTCCCTACTACGCGCAGCTGCTCGAGCAGGCAGGCATGACGAAGGCGATGGACCTGCTGATGTGGAACCTCGAGGTGACAGAGCGCGACCGCGTGCTCCCCGTGATCTTCGAGCTGGCCGAGAAGTCGCGCACCGAGCACGGCATCCGCGTGCGCCCGATGCGCCGCCGCCATCTGCGCAAAGACCTCGACTTCTTCGCCGAGGTCTACAACGCCGCCTGGTCTGAGAACTGGGACTTCGTGCCGTACTCCAAGGCGGATCTGGACGCCTACCACATCGACCTGCAGCTCGCCTACGACCGGAACTGGTTCATGATCGCCGAGAAACAGGACACTGGCGAGGTGGTCGGTATGGCGATCACGGTGCCGGACCTCAACCAGGTGCTCGAACAGATGCACGGGCGGCTGCTGCCGCTCGGCTGGTGGAAGTTCCTGACGAAGTCCAAACGCATCGACCGCGTTCGCGTGGGCTTCCTCGGCGTCAAGCCCGAGCACCAGCACACCGGCGTCGCCGCAGCGCTCTACGAGGAGCACTACAACTCCGCCGAACGAACCCCCCAGGGCGGCGGCGAGATGGGCTGGATCCTCGAGACCAACACCGCGATGAACCGCGGCATGGAAGCGATGGGCGGCCGCATCGTCAAGCGCTACCGCGTATATGAGCGGATCCTGCAGGAAGCCGGCGAGAGGGTCTGAGCGTGCCTCTACACTTCCGCGGATGAGCGAGCCCGAGCAGATCGACGCCCTGCCCGTGCTGGCGCAGGAGGACGTCGATGCCGTGGCCGTCGCCCCCGGCGACGCACAGCTCGACCGCCGCGCCGGCGCGGCGATGGTGCCCGCGGTGCAAGCTGCGGCAGCAGCGGCCGGCGGCTTCGTGGCGGGGGCCGCAGTGGTGGGGCTGGTGCATCGCCGCCGGCGGCGCGCGCTCGTGCAGGCGAGCAAGCGCGGCCTGCTCCGACGCGGCCGCGCAGCTCGTGCAGGCGGCGCGCCGGCCGAGCTGCTGCAGATCGTCGGCAGTCGCTCGGTGCTGCTCGACGTGCACCTGCTCGGCGGCTCGGGCGCGCAGCGCTGACAGCGCCGCCGATGGCGGGCTCATCGGCGATCCTCCCGACCCAGGGACGGCCGGCACCGGCCGGGCTCCGGGAGAGTGCCCGCGTCCGCCCGAGCCCCGTCGAGCTGCGCGAGGAGGTCGTGCCCGCAGGCCCGTTCCGGCTGCCGCGCTGGAACGGCATGGACGGTCTCACGCGCCGCCGCGGCGGCATCCTCGAGCGGCTCCTGCACAGCGGCGAGGAGCCGGTGCTCGTGCGCGTCGCGCAGACCGGCCGCGAGCGCGTGCTGATCGGAGCGCGCGCCAACAGCCGTGAGGCGGCCGCGCACGGTATCGCGCGCATGCGCTTCGCGCTGGGCCTCGACGACGACCTGCGCCCGTTCCTGCAGCGCTTCGCCCGCGACCCGCTGATCGGACGCTCGGTGCGCGCCCGCCCGTGGCTGCGCAACAGCCGCCGACCCGACCCCTTCGAGGCGCTCGTGTGGGCGATCTGCGAGCAGCTGATCGAGTACGAGCGCGCGGCCGCGATCGAGCGGCGTGTGGTCGCCGCGCTCGG
>DASWSH010000057.1:0-4601 GCA_036402735.1 Solirubrobacteraceae bacterium
ACATCAACGGCAGCTTCGGCGACGGCGAGGGGTTCCTCCGCGGCTCCCCGAGCGACTGGGCGCAGCGGCTGGCGGCACTGACCGGGCAGGCCGGGATCAGCACGTTCCTGTTGATGGGCGACGACGAGGAGACGCTGCGCACGTTCGCGCAGGAGGTCGTGCCGGCCGTGCGCGAGCTGGTCGAAATGCGCCGCGAAGAGGAGGCGACTGCGGGCAGGCCGGCCGGGGAGGCGCGGCCCGGCGGCGAGCCGGCCGGGGAGGCGGGTCGCGTGGGGGAGACGGGCGGCGCCGCGACGACCGCCGGCGCTGCGCGCGGCGATGCGGCGGGGGCCGCTTTCACGCTCGAGCCGACTGCCGAGGAGGGCGCGCGTCTGCGCGCCGAGCTTCCGTGGGATGAGAGCTCGCGCCCGGCAGGACCGCCGCGCGATCCGCAGCGGCGCTACACGCCCGAGCAGCTCGCCACCGGACGCCACCTGATCGACGTGCACGATGCGCTGCGCGCCGAGCTGGGACGGCTGCGCGAGATCGTGGCCCAGGTCGGCGCGGGCAACGCGGATCCGGCCGCGCTTCGCTCGTTCTTCAACCGCATGACGATCCGTCAGAACAACTGGACGTTGGGAGCGTTCTGCGAGTCCTACTGCCGCGCCGTCACGGTTCATCACACGATCGAGGACCGCAGCGTGTTCCCGCACCTGGCGAGAGCGGACGAGCGGCTGCAGGGCGTGCTCGACCGCCTGCAGGAGGAGCACGAGGCGATCGCCGAGATCCTCGAGCGGGCGGACTCCGCGCTGGTCGCGCTGGTCGCCGGCGAGGCTGACGCGATCAGCGGGGTGCGCGCCGCGGTGGACCTGATCGCGGATGCGATGGGCTCGCATTTCTCCTACGAGGAGCGCGAGTTGATCGAGCCGCTGGCGCGGCTCGGGTTCCAGTGATCGTGTTACGCTCCGCGGTGAATGTCGCAGCGCATCTCGCTTCTCTCCCTGCTTCTCCTGCTCCCCCCTCGGGGGGAATAGTGCGTGGCGGCCGCGCAGCCGCAAACCCAGCAGAGAGGAACGGAAAGCGAGATAGAGAAGGAGCACGAGCGACATGAGCGAGAAGAACCCGCAGCGCGACCCGGCTGACCGGGTCCTGATCTTCGACACGACCCTGCGCGACGGCGAGCAGTCGCCGGGCATCTCCCTGAACAAGCAGGAAAAGCTCGAGATCGCCCACCAGCTGGCGCGACTCGGCGTCGACGTGATCGAGGCGGGCTTCCCGATCACCTCACCCGGCGATTTCGAGTCGGTGCAGGCGATCGCACGCGAGGTCGAAGGCCCGGTGATCTGCGGGCTGGCGAGGACCGTCAAGCAGGACATCGACGCCGTTTGGAACGCCGTTCGCGACGCCGAGCGTCCACGCATCCACATGGTGATCGCGACCAGCGACATCCACATCGAGCGCAAGCTGCAGACGACGCGCGAGGACGTGATCGGTCAGGTGCGCGCAGCGGTCGCGCAGGCGCGAGAGTACACCGAGGACGTCGAGTTCTCTCTGGAGGACGGCTCGCGTTCGGACATCGAGTACATGGCCGAGGTGATCCAGGTCGCGCTCGACGAGGGCGCGAGCACGATCAACGTCCCCGACACCGTCGGCTACACGATGCCGCCGGAGTACACGGCGATGTTCGAGCAGCTCTACCGCCTCGTGCCCGGAATGCGGGACGTGACCGTCTCGGTGCACTGCCACGATGACCTCGGCCTGGCGGTCGCGAACTCGCTGGCCGGTCTGGAAGCGGGGTGCAGGCAGGTGGAGAGCTCGATCAACGGGCTCGGCGAGCGGGCCGGCAACGCCTCGCTGGAGGAGATCGTGATGCTGCTGCGCACGCGTGAGCCCACGCTCGCGCTGTGGACGGGAATCGACACCACCGAGATCGCGCGCACCAGCAGGCTGGTCTCGCGCCTCAGCGGCTACCCGGTGCAGCCGAACAAGGCGATCGTCGGGCGCAACGCGTTCGCGCACGAGTCCGGCATCCACCAGGACGGCGTGCTCAAGGAGCGCGAGACCTACGAGATCATGGATCCGACGACCGTCGGGCTGCGCAGCAACTCGATCGTGCTCGGCAAGCACTCCGGCCGGCACGCCCTGAGCAAAGCGCTCGAGGAGATGGGCTTCGAGGTCGACGGTCAGGCGCTCAACGTCGCGTTCAAGCGCTTCAAGGAGATCGCCGACCGCAAGAAGCAGGTCACGGCGATGGACCTCGAGGCGCTGGTCACCGACGAGCTGCGCGAGGACATCGCGGGCTATTCGCTGGCGTGGTTCGAGGTGGAGTCCTCCTCGCGGCGCTCGCCCCACGCGAAGGTAGGCGTGACGCTCCCCGACGGCGGCGAGGCGACCGGCAGCTTCACCGGCGACGGGCCGATCGACGCAATCTTCCAGGCGATCAACGCCGCCACGGCGACGAGTCCGGTGCTGAGCGAGTTCACGATCGGCGCGGTGACCGAGGGACAGGACGCGCTCGGCGAGGTCTCGGTGGTGGTCGAGCTCGACGGCGCGACCGGCGCCGGCCAGGGCGTCTCGACCGACATCATCGATGCTGCCGCGCGAGCATACGTGCGCGCGCTGTCGGTGGCGCTGGCGCGATCGCAGGTCTCCGACGCGGTGGGGCTGCCCGAGCCGACGCCGTAGGCGGCGCGGGACGGGCGCCGGCGCGCTAGCGTGCGCGCGGATGAGTCCGCTACCACGCCGCGCCGGAGCCGCCCTGCTCGCGCCGGCAGCAGCTGTGCTCGCAGCGCTGTGCTGCGCGCCGGCGCCCGCCGCGGCCTCCGCACCGGCGCGCCCGACAGGGTTCGGCATCGCCGGCGCGCCCAGCGCCGCACAGCCTCACTGGGCGTGTCCGCGCGGGCTGTGCGACGCGATCGTCGACCCTGGCCCGGGAACCGCGGCCGGCAGGCAGGCGGCGGTCTTCGCCAAACGCAAGCCCGAAGGGGGCGGCGAAGAAGGCGGCATCGATCCGGAAGAACTGCGCGCCGCGTATGGCATCCCCGCGACGGGCGGCACCGGCCAGACGATCGCGGTGATCGAGGCCTTCTCCTACAAACAGGCCGAGAAAGACCTCGCGAAATACCGCTCCCACTACGGCCTGCCGGCGTGCACGGCGGCGAGCGGATGCCTGAAGGTCGTCAACGCCGCCGGCGAAGCACCCGCCAACCACGGCTTCACCGAATGGGAACCCGAGGTCGCGCTCGACCTGGACATGGCCTCGGCGGCATGCCCCGAATGCCACCTGCTGCTCGTCAGCGCCGAAGCTGAAACGTGGAAGACGCTGGGCGCGGCGGTCAACCGTGCCGCCGCGATGGGCGCCACCGAGATCTCCAACAGCTACGGGCTGGCCGAAGGAACCTGCGAAGCGGAATGCTCCCAGGCGGCGCCCGACTGGAACCACCAGGGCATCTTCGTGACGGTCTCCTCCGGCGACTACGGCTACAACAACGAACTCGTCTTCGAAGCCTCGCCCAGCTTCCCCGCGTCGCTGCCGACGGTCGCCGCCGTCGGAGGCACGGCACTGCGCCACGCCAAGGGCAAGCGCGGCTTCACGGAGAAGGTCTGGGGCGAACGCGGGCTCGGCATCGGCACGGGCAGCGGCTGCAGCGTCCAGCCGAAGCCCTCGTGGCAGACCGACAGCGGCTGCGCGGGCCGCACCGAGAACGACGTCGCCGCGGTCGCCGCCTGCGCCACGCCCGTGTCCGTCTTCGACAGCACCGAAGGCGGCTGGATCGATCTGTGCGGAACGAGCGCGAGCTCGCCGCTCGTCGCCGGGATAGAGGCGCACGCAAGCGCGAGCACGCGAGCGTTGCCCGGGGGCGACGCGTTCTACAGCGAGGGCGCGCTGTTCGATGTGAAGGCTGGCAGCAACGGCCGCTGCACGACCAGGTACCTCTGCCACGGCGAACCCGGATACGACGGCCCGACGGGCCTCGGCACGCCCAACGGTCCGCTGCCCTAGCGTAGGTCGCGGCTCCGCCGCCACCCGCGTGTCCGTGATAACGTACACGCGTATGACATCGACGAGCTCCAACGCCGCCCCGGCGACTCGCCGTCATCGACCGGCGGCTACGACCGCCGCGACGGCCGCCGCCGGTGAGCAGGCACGCGCAGTCGTCGCTGGGACCGCTGCCGCCGTCGATCCCGCCGTCGTGGGCGTGCGCCTGAAGGCGCTGCGCGAGGCATCGGGGATGTCGCTGCGCGACCTCGCCGAGCGCAGCGGCGTGAGCGCGCCGATGCTCTCGCAGGTCGAGCGCGGCGAGACGAGCCCGACGCTGACGGTCGCGGCGCGCATCGCAGCGGGCCTGGACCTGCGCCTCTCGCAGCTGCTGCGCCTCGACGAGCAGGGCGCTGTCACCGTCGTGCGGGCGCGCGATCGCCAGCGTGGCGGCAACCGTCGTCGCGGGCACAGCTTCGAGGTGCTCACTTCGGCACAGCCCGGCCAGCGCGCCGAGCTGTCCCGTCACCTACTCGGTCCGGGCGGATCCACCGGCGCGCCCGACGACCCGCCCATGCACGAGCCGGGCAGCCGCGAGACGGCGCTCGTGGAGAGCGGCCGCGTGGTGCTCGTCTGCGACGGG
>DASWSH010000058.1:0-13004 GCA_036402735.1 Solirubrobacteraceae bacterium
GAGCTGCCCGTGCAGCGCCAGCACCGCGACGGGACGCAGCAGCGGCAGCGTCAGCTGCTCGTCCTCGACCGGCAGCACCGCGTGCTGCAGGCTCGTGTAGTTGAGCTTCATCACGTGCGCGCCCGGCAAACCGTCGCCGGCGAGGCCGCGCGTGAGGTTGACGTGCACGATGTCGAAGCCGCCGGAGCCGAGGCCGAGGTCGCGCGCCTGTACGTTCACGATCACGTCGTCGCCGCGGCGGCATGCCCCGACCAGCGCGAGGTCGGCGACGGCGTCGCGTCGCTCGCCTCCATGCAGCTCAACCTGCAGGCGCTGCTCCCCCGCGACGACGCTGCGCTCGGGAACGGGGTCCGCCTGCACGACGGTGGCGCGACGCAGCTTCAGCATCTCGGCGGAAGCTACAGCGCCGGGCTCGGCGTGAGCGCTGCAAGCTCATCGAGCAGCGCGAGCGACACGGCCAGCATCTCCTGCAGCGCCGCGTCGGCGACGCGCTCGCCCGGCTCGTGATTGCGCTCGGTGCCATTGGCGAGGTTGACGGTCGCGATGCCTTTGGCGATCAGCGTGTTCGCGTCCGAACCGCCGCCGCTGGCGATCCGCGCCGGCTCGTAACCGCACACGCGCAGCGCGGCGTCGGCGGCGCGCAGCGGCTCCGACGTGGAGGCGAGCCGGTAGCCGGAGAAGGTGCGCTGCACCTGCACGTCGACATCGCAGTCGCACTCCGGGTCGTTGGCAGCGCGATGGATCGCATCGATCACGTCGGCCACCAGCTCCTCGCCGCGCGGGTCGTCCAGGCCGCGCACCTCTGCGAGCAGGCGGGCGTGCTCGGGCACCACGTTGATCGCGGTGCCGCCCTCGATCGTGCCGACGTTGACGGTGCCGCGACCCTCGATCAGCCCGTGCGGCAGCGCCGCGACCGCGCGGCTGGCGGCGAGGATCGCGCTGCGTCCCTCCTGCGGGCGGATGCCGGCGTGCGCGGCAGCGCCATGGAAGCTCGCCTGGATGCGGTAGTGGCAGGGCGACTCCACGATCAGCTCGCCGATCGGCGAGGCGTGATCGAAGACGTAGCCGCGCTTCGCCGTCAGCGCCGCGGTGTCGAACGCCTCCGAGCCGGCAAGCGCGATCTCCTCGCCCACGGTGAACAGCAGCTCGACCGGCAGCGGCGCGCCATCGCTGGCGAGATGGCGCGCCAGCGCCAAGAGCACAGCGATGGCCGCCTTGTTGTCCGCGCCGAGGATCGCGTCATTGGCGTTCTCCCAATAGCCGTCCTCGAGCACCGGATCGATCGGCGCGAGCGCAGGCACCGTGTCCAGATGGGCGCACAGCAGCACGGCCGGCCGCTCCGAGGCGCCGTCGTTCCCGTCCCGCCGCTGCGGGATCCGCGCGAGCAGGTTGCCGCAGTCGCCTCCGATCGCAGCGCCGGCGTCATCCTCGCTGACCTCCAGGCCGATCGCGTGGAGCTCATCGCGTACGCGCTCCGCACAGGCGCGCTCGGCACGCGAGGGGCTGTCGATGCGGCACAGCTCGACGAAGATCGAGCTGAGGTAGCGGCGCTCGAGGTCGCCGATACGTGCGGCCGCGGGCGGCGAGGCCGCGCCGCTCACGGCCGGCCGTGGCCGTCGCCGGACGCGCCGGCGGCGGTGGGGCGGGCGTCCTTGACCCGCACCTCGTCCCGCTCCGGAGCGCGTCCCAGCGCGGCAGCGACGAAGTCGCGGAACAGCGGCGCGGGTCGCTCGGGACGGGACTTGAACTCGGGGTGGAACTGCGAGGCCACGAAGAACGGGTGCCCGCCCGGTCCAGTCGGCAGCTCGACGACCTCGACGAGGCGCTCGTCGGGAGAGGTGCCCGAAATCACGAGACCTGCGCTCTGCATGCGCTTGCGCAGCAGGTTGTTGACCTCGTAGCGATGCCGGTGGCGCTCGTAGATCACGGCCTCGCCGTATATCTCCCGGGCGTGCGTTTGCTCGTGCAGCTTGATCGGGTCGGCGCCGAGGCGCATCGTGCCGCCGAGATCGGCGACCTCCTTCTGCTCTGGCAGCAGGTCGATCACGGGGTGCGGCGTCTCGGGGTCCATCTCGGTCGAGTTGGCGCCATCGAGCCCAACCACGTTGCGCGCGAACTCGCTGACGGCGACGTGCATGCCGAGGCAGATTCCGAGGTAGGGGATCTGCTGTTCGCGCGCGACGCGCGCGGCGTGGATCTTGCCCTCCCAGCCACGGCCGCCGAAGCCGCCGGGAATCAGGATGCCGTCGAGGCCCTGCAGCCGCTGCGTCGCCTGGCCGGGGTCGGGCAGCTGCTCGGAGTCGATCCAGTCGATCTCCACGCGCGCGTCCTGCAGCGAGGCGGCGTGGCGCAGCGCTTCTGAGACGGACAGGTAGGCGTCCTCGAGCTGCACGTACTTGCCGACGAGGCCGATCTTGACGGTGCGCGTCGCCTGTGCGGAGCGTTCGATCGGCTCGGTCCAGCGCTCGAGGTCGGCGGGCGGCGCCTCGATACCAAAGTGCTCGAGGATGAAGTCGTCCACGCCCTGCTCGCTGAAGGTGAGCGGGACCTTGTAGATGTTGTCGACGTCGTTGGCGGAGACGATCGCCTCCGCAGGAAGGCTCGCGAACAACGCGATCTTCTTGCGGATGTCCATCGAGAGCGGGCTCTCGGAGCGGCACATCAGCATGTCCGGCGCGATGCCGATGCGGCGCAGCTCATTGACAGAGTGCTGCGTCGGCTTGGTCTTCAGCTCGCCGGCGTGGCCGATGTACGGAACGAGCGTCAGATGGATGAACATGCAGCGCCGCCGGCCGACGTCGACGGGGAACTGGCGGATCGCCTCGAGGAACGGCAGCGACTCGATGTCGCCGACTGTGCCGCCGATCTCCGTGATCACGAAGTCGACGTCGCTGGACTCGGCGATCAGCGCGATGCGCTGCTTGATCTCGTCGGTGATGTGTGGCACGACCTGCACGGTGCCGCCGAGATAGTCGCCGCGGCGCTCGCGGCGGATCACGGTGTCATAGACGCCGCCGGCGGTGACGTTGGACGCGCGGCTCGTGTTGGCGTCGGTGAAGCGCTCGTAGTGGCCCAGGTCGAGGTCGGTCTCGGCGCCGTCCTCGGTCACGAACACCTCTCCGTGCTGATACGGGGACATGGTGCCCGGGTCGATGTTTATGTAGGGATCGAACTTCTGCAGCCCGACCGTGAGCCCGCGCGAGACCAGCAGGCGGCCGATCGACGCGGCGGCGATGCCCTTGCCGAGCGAGGAGACGACGCCGCCGGTCACGAAGATGAACCGGGTCTTGCTTGGCGCTTGCGCGTGGCGGTCGGAGCGGGGCGAGGTCATGAGGGCCTGCCCCAGGAGTCTAGTTCGCGCAGCCCCGGAGTCCGCTCGACCAGCGCGGAGATCGAGCGCAGCTCGCCGTAGACGGTCACGATCGCGAGTACCGCGAGCGCGATCAGCTGGCCGGTTTCGGACACGGTCAGCACCAGCCACAGCCCTGCGAGCGCGCCCAGCAGATTGGCGCCGGTGTCCCCCAGCATCGCGCGCTCGCGCAGGTCGTAGGCGCACGCGACCAGCGCCGGGCCTGCGAACAGGCCGATGTCCCACAGCGGACGCAGTTCCCAGGCGCCGAGGGTCAGGCCGACGCCGAGCAGCACGAACACCTTTCCCGAACGTCCGGGGCGCAGGTCGAGCAGGTTGAAGACGTTCGTCGCGAGCACGAGCACGGCGGCGGCGAGCAGCCAGCGCCCGTCGCCGGGCACGTAGACGCCCGTCGCGAGCAGCGCCAGGCCGAGCGAGCCGACCGCCTTCAGCACGCCCGTCGAGAGCTCGCCGCGCATCACCGCGGCGGCGTGACCGCGCCAGCCGCGCGCCGGCTGCGCCGAGCCGAACGCGTCGTCGATCAGGCCGAGCACGAGCACGCCGAGCGCGTACGGAACGACCGGGATCAGCCCGAACCCGAACACTTCTCCGGGAGAGTGCCGCGCGAGCGGGACCAGCACCACGAGCGCGGGCAGCGTCGCCGCAGGAACGAGCACGCCGAACGGGAACGGCAGCTCGCGGCCCCGGTAGTTGGGCCGCGTGTGCCCGTTGGCAGCGAGCCAGCGCAGCAGCAACGGGGCCAGCGCTGCCGCACATGCGAGCGTGACGGCGAGCGGGAGGGCGTGCATGGACGGAAGCTACCGAAGCGAGCGGCGGCCCGCCGGCGCGCCCCAACGCCCGGCCTCGACGGCCCGCCGGCGCGCCTCAGGGGCCGGTCGGGGCGGCGCCGGCGGCGCCGGTCACGGGCGGCAGCAGCGAGCCGGCGGTGGGCTTGATGCCGAACGAGCCGTGGCTGCCGGAGAGCGCGTAGACGAGCGCGGCGCGGCCGGCGGGACGATCGAGGTCGTCGACGCTGGAGATCTTGTGCGCCTTGAACCATGGGACCTGCGACGGTTCGGCGGCGGCCAGCTCCACGCCGACGGCGGGCACGCCGACGGCTGCGACGCCCGCCAGCACGCCGGCTGCGAAGCGCGTGCTGACTTCGCTCTGTTCCGGCGTCTGTTGCTGCGGTTCGGCGCGCACGACGACGAGGCCTTCCAGGCGTGTGAGCTGGCCGTCGAATGCGCTGAGCAGGTTCGAGCGCACGCGGCTGAGCAGCTCCTTGCGCACGAGCTGGCCGCCGCTTACGAGCTGGCGCCCGACGAGCTCGCCGAAGCGTTCGATCAGCGCGGAGCTGCCGCCGAGTTCCGCGTAGTGGGTGCCAGAGGCGGCCTGTGCGATGCCGGGAAGGTCGAGCGGCTCACGCACCGCGGCGACGGTCGCGACGCTGCCGTCGGCCTGCGCGACCGCGGCGCGCACGAGCGCGTTGATCTGGTCGGAGGATGCGCCGAGGAAGAGCAGGCCGATGCTGCGGCCGCTGAGCAGTTCGTGGACTGCGAGCGGATAGAGGCCGCCGGCGAACGCTTCCTCCGAGCGCAGTTTGCTCTGCAGCGTTTCGACCTGCTGATGCGCTTCGTCGAGTTCGGAGTTGAGATTGTGGACGATGCCGTTCTTGGCGGAGGAGACGAGGTTGGAGTCGCCGATCGCGATGCCGATCAGCACGCCGAGCGTGAGCGCGAACAGCACAGCGGCGAGCGACAGCGCGTGGTAGCGGAAGTCGAACACGCTCAGCCCCGCAGGCCGAGCAGCATCTCGATCTTCAGCCAGAGGAGTTCGGCCACGTCGCGCAGCACCGGGCTCATCGCCACGACCGCAATCAGTGCGACCAGGCCGGCCAAGATCACCACGAGCAGCGGAGTGAGACCGGGACGAGGCTGGTACAGGCGGCTGACGCCCTTCGCGTCGACCAGGATCTCGCCGACGCGCAGGCGCGTGAGGAACGTCGAGGACATGCCGCGACGGTTGCGGTCGAGGAACTCGACGAGGTTGAACTGCGAGCCCACCGAGACGATCAGCCGCGCGCCCTTCTCGGCTGCGATCAGCATCGCGACGTCCTGGCTGGTGCCGGGCGCGGGCACGAGCTTGAAGGGCAGGCGCATCTGTTCGAGGCGGTGCCGGCCGGGCGCGCGGCCGTCGGGGTAGGAGTGCACGACCAGCTCGGCGCCGCAGCGCAGCGCGCGTTCACTCGCCGAGTCCATGTCACCGACGATCATGTCCGGGCGCAGCCCGCCCTCGAGCACGGCGTCGGCGCCGCCGTCGACCGCCACGATCAGCGGTCGCTTGTCGCGTATGAAGGGGCGCAGCGCGCGCAGGTCGCGCTGATGGCCGACGCCACGCACCACCAGCAGCGTGGAGCGGTCGCGAAACTCCGTTGCGAAGCGCGGCAGCTGGATGCGCCCGGCCAGCAGTTCGCGCTCCTCGCGCATGTGCTCGATCGTGTTCTGGGCGAAGCGCTCCAGCGCCTCCCCCACCTCGCGCCTGCGTGCCTCGGTGTCGGCGTAGACGCGGTCCAGGCCGAGCACTTCGCCGCGCACGAGCAGCTCGCCCTTGCGAAGCACCTCGGCGCGGGTCGCGTCGCCATCGACGCCGATGCGCACCACCAGCGGGTCACCGTCGCGAACCTGCTCGAACAGCCCGTCGCCGGGCAGGTCGACGAGCACGATGCCCGCCTGCACCAGCAGCTGCGGGCCGAGGTTCGGATACGTGCCGCTCGAGGACGGCCGGCAGTTGAGCACCGCGGCGGCGCGCGCCGCGATCAGCTCCTCGGCGGAGACGCGATCGATGTCGAGATGGTCGATCAGCGCGATGTCGCCGGCGACGAGATGCTTGACGAGCAGCTTCGTGCGCCGCCCCGGCCGCACCGGCCCCGCCACACTCGCGCCGGGCGGCCACGCCGTCGCGGCGGACGTCGTGGGGAGGTAGCCGAGCGGGCTGGGACGCGTCGCGGCCATCATTGCGAGGGTACCGGCCACCGCGGGATCGCGCGCGGCAAAACGGCTGCGCGAGCGGGCCGCAGAATCTCGCGAAGGCTCAGGCGGCGCGGCGCAGCCTGCCAGGCGCGAGCAGGTCGCGCGCGTGGCGGCGCGCGGCGCTGTCGTCGCTGTCGGCTCCGAGCATGCGCACCAGCTCGGAGACGACCTCGGGCTCGCGCAGCTGCACGACCGTGGCGATCGCGGGATCGGCGTCGGTGTCCTTGACGATCGAGAAATGGCGTGCGCCGAGCGAGGCGATCTGCGGGAGGTGGGTGATGCACACCACTTGGCCGCGCTCGCCCAGCTCGCGCAGCCGCGCGCCCACGGCGTTGGCCGTGCGCCCGCCGATCCCCGCGTCGACCTCGTCGAAGACAAGCGTTCTCGGGCCGGCGGCGGCGACGCTCATGATCGCGAGCATCACGCGCGAGAGCTCGCCGCCGGAGGCGATCTCGCGCAGCGGCCCCGCAGGCACTCCGGGGTTCGGTGCGATCAGGAACTCGACGCTGTCCGCACCGTAAGGACCGGGCTCGGTCTCGCCGAGCATCGCCTCGAAGCCCGCGCCCGCCATCGCGAGCGCATCGAGTTGCTCGCGCACCGTGGCCGCGAACGGCGCGGCGGCGGCGCGGCGCGCCTTGCGAAGCGCCTTGCTGTGCCGCTGCAGCTCCTGGTTGGCGGCGGCGAGCCGGCGCTCGGCGTCGGCGATTGCGACCTCGGCGCCCTCCAGTTCAGCTTGGCGTGCGCGCGCCCGCTCGGCGTACTCCAGCGCGGCCTCGATCGAGCCGCCGTGCTTGCGCAGCACCCGCTCCGTCGCTGCGAGCCGCGCTTCGATCGCCTCGAGCGTCGGCTCCACGCCCGGCACGTCCAGCGCCGCTGCGCCCTCGGCGCCGCTCGCGGCGTAGTCACGGAGCTCGCCGACCAGCTCCTGCGCCTCGATCGCGAGTGCATGCACGCGCGCCGCGAGCCCGTCGAGCGCTGGGTCGACACCGCCCGTGGCATCCAGCTGCGAGGCGGCCAGCGCCAGCAGCGTGGCAGCGCCCGGCACCTCGCCGTCGTCTCCGGCGAGCGCCTGCTCACCGCCGGCAGCCGCTTCGCGCAGCGCGTCGAGCGAGCGCAGCCGTTCGCGTGCGCCGAGCAGACGCGCGTGCTCGGCCTCGTCGAGCGCCAGCTCGTCGATCTCCACGAGCTCGTAGGCGAGCAGGTCCAGCTCGCGATCGCGCTGCGCGGACAGCTCGCGCAGGTCCGCGAGGCGCTGCTGCAGCTCGCGTGCTCGACGATAGGCCTCCGCGCATGCATGCAGGCGCTGCGCCTGCGCCGGGCCGCATGTGCCGTCGAGGATCTGCATCTGCGCGCCTGCGAGCGTGAGCTTGCGGTGCTCGTGCTGACCGTAGAACGTCAGCAGCTCGGAGCCCGCATCACGCAGGTCGGCGACGCCCGCCGAGCGCCCGCCGAGGTAGGCACGGGTACGCCCGTCGGCGCCGACGCGGCGCGCGAGCACCAGCTCCTGCGTATCCGGCGCGAGCCGGTCGCCGAGACGCTCACGCAGCTGCTCGGAGAGCTCGAACACGCCCTCCACGTAGGCCTCGGCGGCGCCGGGGCGCACGATGCCCGTCCGCGCGCGGCCGCCGAGCAGCAGGTCGAGGGCGTGCGCGAGCACGGTCTTGCCCGCGCCGGTCTCGCCGGTGAGCACGTTCAGCCCCGGCCCGAGCCGCAGCTCGGCACGCTCGATCAGCAGCAGGTTCTCGACACGCAGCTCCAGCAGCATGGGAGCAGGTGTACCAGCGGCCGGGGACGGATCCGGAGATTGGTTTGCAGCCCTGGCGCATCGGGCCTGTGGTGGTCATAATCCGGCGACAGCGCCGGAACGGACACCGGGGGCGACGCGAGATGGAATCCTCAGAGGGCATGGCTGCCAGCTATTCGACATCGGGCTCGGGCCCCTTCGCGCCGGACACTTTCGAGTGGCCGGGCGCCGCCGAGCTGGAACAGCGGCTGCTCGAGGAGATCGGGCGCGCTGAGCGTCACGGCACGGCGCTCAGCTGCCTGCTGGTCGTCGTCGAGAACCTCGACCAGATGACGCGCGAGCACGGCGGCGAGCTGCGCGAGCAGACGCTCGTTTACATCGCGGGTGCGCTGCGCCGTGAGCTGCGGCGCTTCGACCGCGTCGGCCTGCCGAGCGACCACGAGCTGCTGATCGTGCTTCCCGGCGCGGACTCCTCACGAGGCGAGATGGTCGCGCGGCGCGTGCTGGACAGGCTGCAGTCGATCAAGGTCGAAGCGCGCGGCACGCGGCGCGCGCTGCGCATCTCGGTCGGCTTGGCGCCGTGGCGGGCGGATACGACGCCGCAGGCGCTGATCGATCGTGCACGCATCGCTGCGGCGCGGCCGCGCAACGGCGAGCAGCGTGTGCCCGGGGGCGCGCAGACCGCCGCGCCCGCCGCCGCCAGGCCCGCCGGCGAGCCGTCCACGCGCGACGCCGGAGCTGAGCCGCCACCAGCGCGTTCATAATCACAAGCCGTGCTGACCGGATCTGAGCTTTGGCTGCTGCGACTGATGGCCGACCGCGGCCTGGCGCTGCTCGACGCCTCGACGGTGCTGATGGTGATCGAGGAGAAGGGCGAGCTGCGCGTGGCGGCGGCCAGCGGTGACACGCCGCGGCTGCGCATCGCGCCGGTGCAGGGCAGCGCACTGGGCGCGCTGTTCCTGCAGTCGGAGTCGCTTACGCTCGAGCGGCCGCGCGGCGAAGAGGCGGCGTTCCTGCATGAACTGGGGCTGGAAGCCCGTTCCGTGCTGGTCGAGCCGCTGAACATGGAGGGCCAGGGCGGCGGCCTCGTGATCGCGTTGCGGCGAGACGGCAGCTTCCGCGGCCCCGACCGGCAGGCTTTGGGGGCGTTCGCCGAGAGCGTCGCGCAGCGGCTCGCGGCGGAGCGCTCGGTCGAGATCGAACGGCTGCGCTACGGCATGGAGGCGCGCGAGCGCGAGCGCACGCGCTGGGCGCGCGAGATCCACGACGAATCGATCCAGGGCATCGGCGCGCTGCGGCTGCGCCTGGCCAACGCGCGCGACATCGACGACCGGGAGGCACTGCGCGCAGCCGTCGACGACGTGCTCGACGGACTGGCGAACGAGGTCGACGGGCTGCGGCACCTGATCACGGAGCTTCGGCCCGCTGCGCTGGACGAGCTCGGGCTGCCGGCTGCGCTGCAGGCGCTCGCGCGGCGCGCACAGGCGATCGACGGGCTCGATGTGAAAACCGAGATCGAGTTCGGTCGCGACCCGGCGGACGCGCCGGACGGCGCCGCCGACGTGGGCCGGCTGGACCCGGAGCTGGAGAGCACGATCTACCGGGTCGTCCAGGAGGCGCTGACGAACGTCAGCCGCCACGCGGAAGCCAGCGAGGCGGTGATCCGCCTCACGGGCGGCAACGGTGTCGTGCAGGCCTCGGTGACCGACGACGGCAACGGCATGCCCGATACGAGCCGGCTGGGTCCTCGCGACGATGGCGGAGGCTTCGGCACCGGCGGCATGATGGAGCGCGCCGAGCTCGTCAGCGGCGAGCTGGAGTGGCTTCCCGCGCCGGGCAAAGGCACGATCGTGCGCCTGACCGTCCCGCTGGCTGGGCGGCCCGCGCCGGGCATCGCAACGCCCGCGTCGCACTGAGCGCCGGCGCGGCCCACGCGGGACGGCGTACCCGCGCAGAGGAAACGCGGGAGGCCGCAAGGCCTCTGATCAAACGAAAACGACGCCGGCCGGCGTCACCGGCCCCGCTCAGTCGGCCAGGCCGACGCGCCGGACGTACGCCGTGATCTCGGCGCGCGAGGAGAAGCCGAGCTTCTCGATCGCACGCGCACGATAGGTCTTGACGGTGCGCTCCGCGACATTCAGCTGCTCGGCGATCTCGGGGTTCGTGTAGCCGTTCGCGATCAGCTTCACGACCTCGCGCTCGCGGTCGGAGAGCACGACGCTGTCGCCGCCGGAGCCGTCTTCGCCGGTCGCCATCAGCGCGCCGAGGCGAGGATGCAGGTAGTTGCCGCCCGCGACCGCCAGCCGGAACGCCTGCAGCAGCTCGGCGGGCTCGGCCTCCTTGAGCACGTAGCTGCGCGCACCAGCTCGCAGCGCCTGGCGCGCATACTCCGGATCCTCGCGCATCGTCAGGATCGCCACAGCCATCGCGGGATGGGCGATGAAGCATTGCGGCAGCGCACCGAGGCTGGAGCCGCCCGGCATCGTGAGGTCGAGCGTGAGCAGGTCCGGCTTGTGCTCGCGCACGGCGCGAATCATCGAGGGGATGTCGGCGGCTTCGCCGACGATCTCGAACTCGCCGTCCTGCCGTTCGAGCACGGCGCGGATACCGTCGCGAACGACGGTGTGATCATCGGCGATGATCACTGTCGTGGGAGCCCCGTAAGCGGGCGTCTCGTCGCTCACTTCCGGTAACGGTAGCCGGTGCCGGGGACCGAACCTGCAGCGATGGACGAGTCGAGGCACGTGTCGTAGCGTGCGGCGGAATGTCGACCGTGTTGCGAGCCCCGCGGGTCCGACGCATTCTGCTGGCCTTCACGATCAACCGCCTCGGCAGCTTCGCCGGGATGGTCGCGTTGCTGGTGCTGGTCTACGACCACACCCACAGCGCGCTCGCGGTGTCCTCGCTGCTGCTCGCGTGGCAGGCGCTGCCGGCATTCGCCGTGCCGCCACTGGTGGCGCGCGTCGAGGCGTCCCCGCGTGGCCGGGAGCTGAGTGGCCTGTACATGTTCGAGGCCGTCGTGACCACGTTGATGGCAGTGATGGCATCGCATTTCTGGCTGCCGCTGGTGCTCGTGCTCGCGGCGCTCGACGGAACAGCGGCGCTTGCCGCGAACGCGCTGATGCGCGCGGCGCTGGCGAGAGCAGCAGCAGCTGAAGGCGAGGAGGGGCAGACCGTGGACGAGCAGGAGGCGAACGCGGCCCTGAATGTCGCGTTCTCGACCACGTTTGTGCTGGGGCCGGCCCTCGGGGGCGTGATCGCCGCCTCCGCCGGAGTGTCGGCCGCATTGCTGCTCGACGTCGGCACATTCCTCGCCTGCGCCGTGCTGGTCGTGCGGCTGCGCACACACGTGGCTGAGGCCGGCGGCGATTCGGTCCGGGCGCGCCTGACGGCCGCGCGCGACTACGTGCAGCGGCACGTCGCGCTTCGAAAGCTGTTGCTCGTCTACGCCGTGGCGCTGGCACTGTTCGAGGCGGCCGCGCCGATCGAGGTAGCGTTCGCGAAGTCCACCCTGAATGCAGGCGACCAGGGACTCGGCCTGCTGCTCACCGCCTGGGGCGGCGGCGCGGTGCTCGGGAGCCTGCTGTTCGCACGCATCTCCGAGCGTCCGCTGGCGCTGATGCTGAGCGTGGGAACGCTCGGCATCGGACTTGCCGACGCTGGCTTCGCTCTCGCGCCCGACCTCGGGCTGGGATGCGTCGCAGCCCTGGTCGGAGGCATCGGCAACGGGATCGAGCTGCCCGCGCTGATGGGCCTGGTGCAGGACCTCGCGCCGCCCGAGATGCACGGACGACTGATCGGCGCTGTGGAATCGCTCACCGCGCTGTCGCTCGCAGTCGGTCTCGCAGGCGGCGGTGCGCTGGTGGCGGCGCTCTCGGTGCGACCTGCCTTCGCCGTGGTGGCCGTGGCGACAGTCGCGACCGCAGGCATGCTGCTGCGGCTCGCGATCACCGCCCGCTTCAAGGCGCCGGCGTCGGCCGTCACCGAGAACCGCTAGGGCAACTTCCGCGGCCGCACGGCGCGGAGCAGCTCGTCGCAAACGGTCCACGGGTGACGGCCCTTAAGTGCGACGCGCTGACGGCCGTTAAGTACGACAGGCTCACAAAATGAGGTCAACGGTCACCAAAAGGGCCCTTCAGGGCTTCGAGGTGGCGGTGCTTGCCGGCACCGTCGCGGCGGAGGTGCTGGTCGGGCGCGAGTCTGAATGGCAGCCGGCGGTACTCGCCGGACTGCTGATCCTGCTCGCCTTCTTCAGCGAGTGGTTCAGCGTGGAACTCAGCGAAGGCACGCTCAGCGCGTCGACGATAGCGATCGTGCTCGCGATGGGCCTGCTCGGTCCTGGACCGGCCGCGGCTTGTGGCGTCGCTGCGGTGATCATCAGCTCGGCGGCGCGGCGCGTCTCGCTGCGGCAGTGGCTGAACAACCTCGCGACTTTCGCCGCCGTTCCGTTCGCCGGCGGACTGGCCGTGCGGCTGATCGGGGAACGCTTCGGGCTGCTGCATGGCAATGGCTCGAGCAGCGTCGTGCTCGGCCTCGTGCTGCTCGGCGTCTTCATCGTCGCGCTGGTGGCCAACTTCCTGTTCGTCGGCCTGCGCGTGATCGTCGAGGACGGGCGCTCGCTGCGCCGCCAGCTTCCGGAGTTCATCCCGCTGCTTCCAGGCGAGATCGCCGCTGGCGCGCTCGCCGCCACGCTCGCGATCGCGTATCGCGCCGCCGGCCTGCCAACGCTCGTCGCAGCGAGCGTCGTGTTGCTGATCTTCCAGCACCTGACCGTCGCACTGCTGCGTTCGGAGGAGCGGGCCGAGCAGCTGCAGGCGCGCTCACGACAGCTCGTCGGCCTGCAGTTGGGCGTGTTGCGCACGCTCGTCCGCGCGCTCGAGAT